>CAZTZW010000030.1:0-14231 GCA_964618085.1 uncultured Elusimicrobia bacterium | reverse complement strand
AGAGCTCAAGCTGCAGTCGGGGGACCTCTCGGGGGCGCGGCGTGATTATGGACGGTCGATGGAACGGGGTAAGAAGGTGGATACCCCTAAGGATGATGTGGCGGCGCTGAACCACTATCGGAGCGCGCAGATAGCGCTGCAGCGCGGGGAGTATTCGGAAGCGCGGCGGCACCTGGACATACTTGTCACTCGGTATCCGCTGACGGATTGGGGAGAGCGCGGGCAGCGACTCATCGCGACCTTGCCGGGGGAGAGTCTCAAGAAGGGAACGGAAGCGGCGGCGGATGAGCCTTATGTGCCGGCCATGCCTTCGACGTCGCCGGAGGAGGCGTTGGGGCGGCTGCGCGCGGCGGCGGACGCCGGACGCGTCGAGGACGCCCTTGCGGAGGGGTACGATTTCCGGCGGCGGTATCCCGATCATGCGGCGCGGGAGGATGTGGAGTTGGCTTGCGGGGCGCTGCACCTGCTGCGCGGCGAGGGGGCGCGCGCGGCGCGACTGCTCGCGCCGCTGGCGCGCGTGAGCGGGCCGCGGAGGGGGCGGGCCATCCATATGCTCGGCGCGGCGCTCACCGCGCTCGGACGCGACGAGGAGATCCTCAAGACGGTGCCCGACGTCGACGCCTCGGCGGCGGCCGACCGGTGGGTGGCGCTGGCGCAGATATGGCGAGCGGGCGCCGAAGAACGTCTGGGAAAGAAGGACGAGGCTTACGAGCGCTACCGCGCGGTCTCGGCCTCGGGCCATGATTCGCCCGTGAAGGCTTACGCGCTCGCCGCGGTCGCCGCGGACTGGGACCGCCGCGGCAAGCCCGACCGCGCCCGCGACGCCCTCGAACGCGCGGGCAAGGAAGCGGCGCGCTGGGGTCTCGAGGACGTGCGCGAGTCGGCGGCGCTGTCGGCGGCGCACCTCCTGCGCCGCCAGGGAAAGACGGCCGAGGCGTCCTCGGCCTACGCCGACTTCGCGGCGCGCTTCCCGCGCAGCCCGCTGCACCCGCGCGCGCTCTACGAGCGCGGCCTGGCGCTCAAGCGGCTCGGTCTGATGCCGATGGCGATCAAGTCCTACCAGGAGATCGTCGACCGGCACCCCGACTCCGTCTTCGCCGCCGACGCGCACCTCCAGCTCGGCCAGCTGCACACCGAGGCGGGGGAGAGCGAGCAGGCGCTGTTCCACTATAAGGCGATGGCCAAGGCGTCCGAGGCCAAGGACGCCGACCTCGAGGCCCTCCTGCTCATGGCCCAGGTCCACTACAACAAGAAGCGCTTCCGCGACGCCGTGCCGCTGTACAAACGCTACCTGGAGAGCGCCGCGCCCGGGGCCCGGACCAAGGAGGTCGAGGGACTCCTGCTCACCTCGGTGTGGCAGAACGACCGCAACGACCCCGAGCTGCCCGCCTTGGTCGCCAAGTATCCCGACCATCCGCTCGTGGCCGTCGTACGCCGCGACATGGCCGCCGCGGCCTACAAGCGCGGCGACTGGGCCACCGCCGAGACCCTCCTGCGCCGCCAGATCGAGAGCGAGCCCAAGTCGCCGCGCGTGCACGACTGGCGCTACTACCGCGCCGAGGCCCTGCGCTCGCTGGGCAATCACGCCGACGCCGCCGACGCCTACAAGCGCTTCCTCGCCACCGCGCCCAAGGAGGACAAGCGCCGCCGCGACGCCTCCTCGCGCCTGGGCGCGCTGCTCTACGACGCGGGCGACCACGAGGGCGCGGCCTCGGCCTACGGCGCGGTCGGCGGCGACGGCGCCGAGGCCGCCGACGCCGCCTACAACCGCGCGCTCGCGCTCACCAAGACCGGCCGCGAGACGGAGGCCGTCGCGGCCCTGACCGCGTTCGCGACGCGCTTCGCGGACCACGAGAAGGCCCCCTGGGCGTGGCTGACGGCGGCCAAGGCGCGCGAGGACGCGGGCGACCTCGCCGGGGCCGCGGCGGCCTACGCCAAGGCCAAGGCGTGGTACCCGCTCGGCCGCCTGGAGGAGAAGCGCAAGCGGACGAAGGAAGCCAAGGCCGCTTACGAGCGCCTGAAGAACGTCGCGCCGCCCGATGAGCCCTCGCGCCTGGCCGGCCTGCTGCGCCTGGCGCTGATGCTGGAGCTCGAGGACAAGCCCCGCGACGCCGCCCCGCTGTACATGGAGGTCATGCGCCGCTCCGACCGCGGCGGCTCGACCTTCGAGACGGCCCGCAAGCGCCTCGAGGCGCTGACCGGCGACAAGTCGCTCATCAGCCGATGACGCGCCTCCTGCTCCTCTCCTGCCTCCTCGCGCTCGACGCGCATGCCGCGGCGAAGAATCCCGGCGTGCTCGTCTACGCGACCGCGTTGGAGCCCGACGGCTTCGACCCCGCCTGGGCGCAGAACATGTCCCCGCTGTTCAACGTCTACGAGACGCTCGTCGCGTTCCCGGGGACGGGCGTGCGGGCCGAGGACCTGGCGCCGCGCCTAGCGACCAAAGTGCCGACGCGCGCCAACGGCTTGCTCTCCGCCGACGGACTCGTCTACCGCTTCCCGATCCGCAAGGGCGTCCGGTTCCACGACGGGTCCACGCTCGCGCCCGAGGACGTGCGCTACTCGCTGCTGCGCTTCATGCTCCTCGACCGCGCGGGCGGCCCGTCGAGCTCCCTGCTCGAGCCCGTGCTCGGCGTCTCCTCGACGCGCCGCGACGGCGCGCCCATCGACGGCCTCTACGAGCGGGCCGCGGCCGCGATAACGGTCGAGGGCGACGACGTGGTCGTGCGCCTGCGCCGTCCCTTCGCCCCTTTCCTCGGCGTGCTGGCCAACCTCGGACGCGTGGTCTCGCGCTCCTGGTGCGCGGCGAACGGGCAATGGGACGGCCGGCCCGAGACCTGGAAACGGCACAACAACGCGACCCGCGGCGAAGCGCTCGACTCCCGGGCCAACGGCACCGGCCCCTTCCGTCTCGCGCGCATCGACCCCGCGACGCGCGACATCGTCCTCGAGCGCCACGACGGCTACTGGCGCGGCCCCGCCGCGCTCGAGCGAGTCTTCATCAAGCAAGTCCCCGAACTGATGACCCGGCGCCTGATGCTCCAAGCGGGGGACGCGGACGTCATCCACGTCAACCCGATGGACGTACCGCCGTTCAAAGGCCTGCCCGGCGTCGAGGTCATCGACGGCCTGCAGAAGCTGCAGGTATCCAAGGCGCTGCGCTTCGTCTTGTCGGTGGATCCCTCCGGCAACCCGAACATCGGCTCGGGCCGCCTCGACGGAGAGGGGGTGCCCCCGGATTTCTTCGCCGACAAGGACGTCCGGAAGGCCTTCGCCTACGCCATCGACTATGACGGCTACATCCGCGACGTCTACCAAGGACGCGCCGCGCGCCTGCACGGCTTCATCCCGCCGGGGCTCATCGGCCACCGCGACGCCTCCGGCCCTTACCGCTTCGACCTCGCGCGCGCCGCCGCGCACCTGCGCAAGGCGTGGGGGGGACGGGTCCAAGAGAAGGGCTTCAAGGTGAGCCTGCTCTATCTCGCGGAATCCGACGACCGGGCCCTGTGCATGATGCTCGCGCGCAACTTGGCCGCCATCGACCCGCGCTTCCGCGTGGAGCCGCGGGCCCTGCCCTACGCCAGCTACACGGGCCTGGTGGGCCGGCGCATGGTCCCCGTGCGCGTCAGCGCCTCCACGGCCGGCTACCCCGACCCCAACGACCTGATCGACTTCCTGCGCTCCGGCGGCGACTCCGGCTACTCGCATCCGCGCGCGGACGCCCTTCTCGATCGCGCGGCCGCGGAAGGCGACCCGCGCAAGCGGGCCGCGCTGTACGCCGAACTGCAGGCGATCGCCGATGAGGACGCGCCGCGCGTGCCCATCGCCAACGTGCTCCACGCCCGCGTGCAGCGCGCGTGGGTGAAGGGCTTCGTCTTCAACCCCGCCGCTCATAACCTGCCGTACGACAGCGACTATTACGTGTTGCGCAAGGAAGAAACCGGACCTTGACGGCGGTGAATCGCAGCCGCATACTAAGTCGATCCCGCAGGAGGCCCCATGATGAACCCCTCGACCGCCGTAGGACTCCTCGCCGTCGTCCTGGCCGCCGCACCCGCGCACGCCGCCGCCGCGCCTCCGGCCCCGGAGAAGCTGATCGCGGCCGTCGGCGCCGGCATGGGCCCATGCGACGACGGAAGCTGCGCCTCGCGATACCGCGAGCGCTTCTCCGGCCTAGCCGACGTCTGGGACAAGGCCGCATCGGTGGACCCGCGGGTCGCGGCCCTGTGCGGAGCGGCCCTGACGCCGCCGCAGGTCCTGGACTTCCCGTTCGTCGCGAGCGGCAGCCGCGGCGGCCGCCCCGTCGACTACGCGTTCCATGACGGCATCGGCTACGCGTTGAGCGGGCCGGACGACGGCGGAGCGGTCTACGATTTCGTGCTGCCGAACGCGCGAGGCCGCTTCTCGGTCCGCCAGGGTCGCATCACCTCTCACTCCACGGCCGCGGGCGGGAGCGCCGCGCGGAAAGCTGAACGCCTCCGCCGAGACGACCCCGAAGCCGCGGCCGCCGCCCGCGCCGCCGTCGCGCGGCGCCTGCGCGACAAAGCGTCGTCCTTCTCCATCATGGCGGTCGAGAATCGCGACAACATGCCGGACCATGCCGTCGAGGCAGGACAGGAGTCCGCGAGCTTCCGCGCCAACAAGACCGCCATGCAGGAAGGCAGCACGGTCATCGTCCTATGCGGGAACCCCGCGGCCCTGCCCCGCTGAGCATGCCCCTATCGGAGACCTTGCTCGGCTACAACGCGCTGATGGTCGGCCAGCGCCGTGAGCTGGCGGAGCTCATCGGCTTCGAGACGCGCAACAAGTACGCCGTCACGACCGAGGACGGCCGAGACATCGCCTACGCCGCGGAGCAGCAGAAGGGCTTCCTCGGCTTCCTGATGCGCCAGTTCCTGGGACATTGGCGCAGCTTCGACATCCACGTCTTCGACGTCGAGCGCCGCGAGGTGCTCATCGCGCACCACCCCTTCCGTTGGTTCTTCCAGCGCCTGGAGGTCCGGACCGCCGACGGCCGCTATCTCGGCGCTCTGCAGCAGCGCTTCTCTCTCGTCTACAAGCGGCTGGACGTCGAGGACGCCTCGGGCGTCGCGCGCATGACCGTCTCCTCGCCCATCTGGAAGCCGTGGACCTTCCCGTTCGAGAAGGACGGCCGCGTGGTCGCCTCCGTGCTCAAGAAGTGGTCCGGCCTACTCACCGAGGCCTTCCTCGACAAGGACAAGTTCCGTCTCGAGTTCACCGATCGCTCGTTGACCGCCGATGAGCGCCTCGTGCTCCTGGCCGCGGCCCTGTTCATCGACCTGCAGTTCTTCGAGCAGAAAGCCGGCTAGTCCGTAACAACCAAGCCTTGCGGGGCTCTGACGCCCCGGGTATACTCCGGCCATGGCCCCCATGACATTCGGCGAGATGCTGAAGATCAGCATCGCGATGCCGATCCTGCTCGTGCTGTCGTTCGCCGTCGTCGCCCAGGCGCTGGAGCGGCTCTACGCCTACTGGTTCGTCCAGAAGCTGCCCCTCGGCGTGTGGGAGCGGGTCAAGGAGCGCCTGGAGGCGGGGGACAAGCCGGGCGCCCTCGCCCTGGCGCGGCGCGACACCGGCATCATGGGCGAGGCCCTGGCCCGGCTCATCGCCCTGGAGCAGCCGACCAACGAGCGCCTCATCGAGCATTTCCAACTGCACCGCCAGCGCCTGTCCATGGCCTTGAACCGACGCGTCGGCCTGTTCGGCACGGCGAGCTTCGTGGCGCCGCTCATCGGCCTGATGGGGACCGTGATGGGCATCATGCGCGCTTTCCACGACCTCTCGGCCGCCGGCGCGGGCGGTCCCGCGGTCGTGGCGGCGGGCATCTCCGAGGCCCTCATCGCGACGGCCTTCGGCATCGGGGTCGCCGTCGTCGCGGCCCTGCTCTATAACTATTTCACCCTCGAGGCCCGCGGCCGGCTGGGCATGGCGGACCTATGGGTCCTCGAGCTCGGCTCCCTATTAGAAGGAGCAGCGCCTCTTGAGCGGCAGTAACCCGTTCCACCGCGACGAAGGCCCCGCGCCCATCTCCGACGTCAACGTGGTGCCGCTGGCCGACGTCTCGCTGGTCCTGCTCATCATCCTGCTCGTGCTCTCGCCCATGGCCGCGCAGTCCATGCTGAAGGTGCAGACCGCGGCCGCCAAGGCCCCGCCGCCCGAGGCCCCCAGCGCCGAGGACCTCCTCCCGGACCGCCCGCCCGAGCCCGTGCTCGCCGTCGGGCTCTCGGCCGCGGGCTACGTCGTGGAGGGGAGGCTGCTCGGCGGCGACGCGGAGCTGCGGCAGTGGCTCGTTCCCCTGCTCGCGCGCCGCGACGACAAGAAGGTGTTCCTCGCGCCCGAGCTGGAGGTGCCGCACGGCCGCGTGGTCGGCGCGCTGGAATCCATGCAGGCCATGGGCGCGTCCGCCGTCGCGCTGGTCCAGGTCTTCGACCCGGGGGAGCCGCCCGCGGCGCCCTGATGGCCAAGTACGCCGCCCTGCGCATGCGGGCGCTGACGCCGGAGGCGGAGCCGGTGACCGAGGTGAACATCATCCCGGTCATCGATATCTCTCTCGTGCTGCTCGTCATCCTCTTCGTGACGGCGCCCCTGCTCTCCTACCCGACCTTGCCCGTCGAGCTCCCCGCGGCCTCGGTCCCGCCCAACCAGGACGTGACCATCGCGGTGACCCTGTTCGCCGACGGCCGCCTGGCGGTGCGCGCCGCCGACTCCACCCGGGCGACCCTGCTCGAGGACCTGCGCCGCGAGGTCTCCCAGCGCAAAGGCTCCATCGTCCTCATCCGCGCCGACAAGGTCGTGCCCTACCGCGAGGTCCAGAAGCTCATCGCGATCGCCAAGAGCGCCGGCGCCTCCCAGATCGCGCTGGCGACGGAGCCCCCGCGATGAGCGCTTGGCTCGCGCTGCTGCTGGCCGCCGCGCCCGCGCGCGCGCAGAAGACCGAGCTGTCGCAGGACATCACGGTGAAGGCCAAGGCCGCGGGGCCGGGGCTGGCGGTGCCGCCGCCGGCGGCGTCCAAGCCCGTGGTCGAGGAGGTGCTGCGCTCGCTCGACCTCGCCAAGGACGCGCCGCCGCCCGGCACGACGCGCATCCGCGTGGGGGGCGACCCGGCTCGCTTCGAGCGCCCCTTCCCCGAGCCGCCGTATCTCGCGCTCTCTCCCGCCAACATCGAGGCGCTCTACGACAACTGGACCTTCGAGGTGTTCGCCGACCGCGAGCCCATGTGGCGCGCCGAGGGCGTCGGCCTGCTGCGGGAGCGCCTCGACTGGGAGGGACAGGGCCCGACCGGCTCCCTGGCGCTCTCGGCCGGGCGCTCGTACCGCTACCGCTTCACAGGCCGCCGCGGCGGGCGCGCCTTCGCCGTCGAGAGCGAGCCCTTCCGGCTCGATTCCTTCGTCCACCGCGAGTACGTGGGGGAGACCCGGCTGGAGGTCGCCATCGGGCTCGTCTTCGAGGAGGGGAAGGCGTCCTTCGCCCCGACCGCGCGGCCCTACCTCGACGAGATGGCCGAGCGCCTGCGCCTGGGCGAGCCGCGCGCCGACGGCAGCTTCCGCTTCGAGCTGTACGTGACCGACGCCCGCGCCAAGCTCGCGCAGGAGCGCGCCAAGGCGCTGGTCAAGCGCTTCGCCGACCACTTGGTCGTGGGCACGCCGCGCGTGAAGGTCGCCCTCATCCCGGAGACGCGGGGAGAGGCCTTGGCCTGCTTCCTCGCGGCCTCGAAGGGCCCTGGACTTCGGCAGGATTAGGCCCTACACTACGCCCATGACCCTCGCCCACCGCGCGGTCCCGGCCGCGCTCCTCGCGGCGTGCCTCGGCGCCTCCGGCTGCGACATCGCGGATCGCGTCAAGAGCCTCTTCAACGGGCCCCGGAACGACGCGACGGCGACCGCGCCGCCGTCGCAGCAGTCCGCGGCCCCGCACCAGACGCCGGACGCGCCCCCGCCGGCCCCGACGCCGGCGCCCGCGCCCGCTCCGGATCCCACGCCCGCGCCGTTGAACCTGCCGCCGCCCGCGCCGCTGGACCTCCCTCCCACGCCCAACGCCGTGCCGGTCCATCCCAACACCCAGCAGCCGCTCAAGCCCCCGATGGGCGCCAAGGCCGTCGTCATCGGCGACTCGCACACCGCCGGAGCCGCGTATTCCGCCGTCCTGCACGCGGCTCTGGAAGCCTCTTATCCGGGACAGGTGGCTTATTACGGCGTGTGCTCGGCCACCGCCGAGTGGTGGTTGACCGCCCCCGGCTCCCGCAACAACACCAACAAGTGCTTCCTGGCCGCCGGCCCGGGACAGCCCGTCCACGCGCCCACGACCACCCCAAAGGCGCTTCCATCGGTCGAGGAGCTGCTCGCGGCGAAGCCGGAGCTCATCATCGTCGCCCTCGGCACGAACCAGGACGGCAGCCCCGACAAGGCCATCCAGGAGTTCGGCGCGAGATTGGGAGCGACGGAGAAGAACCTGCGCTGCCTGTGGGTGGGACCGCCTCCTCTGCCGACCGGGCGCGACCAGTACCTCGCCAAGTTCTACAAGCTCCTCCAGGAGAACATCGGAGGCCGCTGCCGCGTCCTCGACAGCCGGACCGTCATGGCCGGCCGGCCGCCGAGCAAGCCCGGCGACTTCCATTACGCGGGCGCGCACGCCGAGCACTGGGCGAAGGCCGTGGTCAAAGAAGCGGCGGCGAAGTAGCGGCCCGCCCGCGAAAAGCTAGAATAGGGCCCTCATGGCCCCGAAAGCTTCCACCCACCAGGTCACCCTCATCCCCGGCGACGGCATCGGTCCGGAGGTCGTGGACGCCGTCAAACAGGTGCTCGCCGCCGCCGAGGCGCCCATCGCGTGGGAGGAGCGCCTGGCCGGCGCCGAGGTGTTCAAGAAGGGAGTGGCCACCGGCGTCCTGCCCGAGACCGTCGAGTCCATCCGCAGGACCAAGTGCGCCCTCAAGGGCCCGCTCGAGACCCCGGTGGGCTTCGGCGAGAAGAGCGCCAACGTCACTTTGCGCAAGTTCTTCGAGACCTACGGCAACATCCGCCCCGTGCGCGAGCTGCCCGGCATCCGCACGCCCTACTCGGGCCGCGGCATCGACTTCGTCGTGGTGCGCGAGAACGTCGAGGACCTGTACGCCGGCATCGAGTACCTCCAGACCCCGGGCGTGGCGCAGGCCCTGAAGCTGGTCACGCGCAAGGGCTCCGAGAAGATCTGCCGCCTCGCCTTCGAACTGGCGCGCGCCGAGGGCCGCAAGAAGGTCACCTGCGCGACCAAGGCCAACATCCTCAAGCTCACCGAGGGCCTGTTCAAGCGCGTGTTCGAGGACGTCTCCAAGGACTACCCCGAGATCGCGGCCGAACACCAGATCGTCGACAACTGCGCGCACCAGATGGTGATGCGCCCCGAGCAGTTCGACGTCGTCGTCATGACCAACATGAACGGCGACATCCTCTCCGACCTCGCCTCCGCGCTCATCGGCGGCCTCGGCTTCGCCCCGTCGGCCAACCTCGGCGAGGACGCCGCCATCTTCGAGGCCGTGCACGGCTCCGCCCCGCAGATCGCCGGCAAGGACATGGCCAATCCCACGGCCATCCTCTCCAGCGCGGTGCTGATGCTGCGCCACCTCGGCGAGCTGAAGGTCGCGCAGACCGTCGAGAACGCACTGCTCGTCACCATGGAGGAGGGGAAGGTCCTCACCGCCGACATGGCCGGCGGCGGCCGGGAGCCCGCGGGCACCAAGGCCTACACGAGGGAGATCGTCAAGAACCTCGGCGCCGCGCCCAAGTCCTTCCCGCGCCGCGAGCACAAGCTCCTGAAGATGCCGCAGGTGACGCACGACGCCGTCATGGTGCGCGCCGCCGACCGCCGCCCCATGGGCGTGGACGTCTTCGTCGAGACCGAGATGAGCCCGAGCGTCCTCGGTCCCAAGATCGAGGCCGTCATCCGCGGCATGCCCGTCAAGCTGGCCCAGATCTCCAACCGCGGCGCCAAGGTCTATCCCAACGAGCTCGGCGTCGAGGCCGACCCGGTGGACTGCGCGCGCCTGCGCTTCAAGGTCGCCAAGCCGGGCGACGCGCTCCACGACGCCGTCGTCCTCGACCTGCTCGAGCGCGTCTCCCGCTACGCCGTCTGGGTGCACGTCGAGAAGCTCAACAACTTCGACGGCCAGCCCGCCTTCACCAAAGACGCCGGCGAGGACTGAGTTAACCAGGGGGACAGACTCCCCAGTTAACTCTCAGCCAAGTTAACTGGGGAGTCTGTCCCCCTGGTTAACTTTTACGGGCGGCGGCCACCACAAGCACCGAGACGAAGTAGAGCGCCAGAAGGACGCCGCCGAAGAGGACGCTCGTGGTCAGGGCGTCGCCCGGGGTGAAGAAGGCCGCGGAGACGAGGATGGCCATCGAGGCCTCGCGCCAGCGCGCCACCATCCCGGCCGGCGTGACGAAGCCCCAGCGGCCCAGGAAGAAGAAAAGGACCGGCGCCTCGAAGCACACGCCGGTGCCGACCACGGTGTAGAGGAACAGGTCGAGGTAGGGCTCGGGCTTGAGGTTGGCGCGCAGGCCGGCCTTCACGGCCTCGGCCAGCAGCAGGTCGGAGAAGGCGGGGAACAGCAGGAAGTAGGCGAACAGCGCGCCGGAGACGAAGCAGACGCTGGTCACGGTCACGAAGGTCCCCGCGTAGCGGCGCTCGCTCTCGCGCAGGGCGGGGCGGATGAAGCCCCAGAGCTGGAGGAAGAGGTAGGGGGAGACGAGGAAGGCCGCGCTCCAGAACGACAGGCGCATGAAGACGAGGAAGGGCTCGGTCAGGTCGGTGAAGGCGAAGGCCTGGGGCGCGGTCACGCCGTAGGGGGCGAGCACGCGCTCCAGGGGCCGCACGGCCAGGCGCCACAGCTCGAAGCGCAAGGCATAGGCCGCGGCGGTGCCCAAAGCGAGCGCGACCAAGGCGCGCACGAGGCGGACGCGCAGCTCGCCCACGTGCTCCCAGAACGGCATGCGGGCCTCGACCGTATCCTCGGGGAGCGGCTGGGGCGTCAGCTGGACGGTCTCGGGCATGCTAGCGGCCGTCCGCGTCGAAAGCCGCGGGGTAGTGCTCGATCTCGCCGCCCTCGAGGGCCACGACGTCGAAGCGGCACGCGCCGTCCCAGCCGCGCGCGGACCTCGACGAAGACGACCTCGTCCTTGTCCTTCATGACGAGGTCGATCTCGCCGGCGCGGGCGAAGAAGTTGCGCTCGAGCACGGTCATCCCGAGCGACTCCAGCAGGGCCGCGGCGGCGTCCTCGGCCCTGCGGCCGGTCTCAGCGCGGTCCAACGGAGGCCTCCGCCCGCATGACGGGCGCGTAGGAGCGGCGGTGGATGCGGCACGGCCCAAGCATCTCAAGGGCAGCAAGATGTCGTTTGGTGCCGTAGCCTTTATGGACGCCGAAGCCGTACCCGGGGTAGCGGCGCTCCATGCGGGCCATCCAGCGGTCGCGCACCACCTTGGCGACGACGCTCGCCGCGGCGATGGCGAGCGACTTGGCGTCGCCGTCGACGACGGTCTCCTGCTCCGCGTCCAGGCCCGCGGCCCGGCGCGGGCCGTCCACGAGCACCAGGACGGGGCCCGGGGCCTTGGCCGCCGCGCGCCGCGCGGCGCGGCCCATCGCGGCCAGCGTCGCGGCGAGGATGTTCTTCTCGTCGATGAGCCGCGGGTGCGCCCAGGCCAGCGACACCGCCTTGGCCCGAGACGCGACGACCGAGAAGGCCCTTTCGCGGGCCTTCTCGGTCATCACTTTCGAGTCGTCGATCCCGTCCCACGCCTTGTCCGCTGCGTCCGGCAAGACGACGGCCGCGACCACGACCGGGCCCGCCAGGGGCCCACGACCGGCCTCATCGACGCCGACCAGGGACGCGCCGGAGGCGCGGCGTCTGACGGCGGCGTCGAAGGACCGCAGAGTCAAACTACTTGGCGATGGCCGGAGCGTCCTTGGCCTTCTTCGGGGCCTCGGGCTTGGGCGCCTCGGCCTTCTGGGCCGCGGGCTTGGGCTCGGACTTGAGCGGGGTCATCTCCTCTCCCACGCGCTCGTCGAGGCGGGCGTTCTTGCCCGTCAGACCGCGGAGGTAGTACAGGCGGGCGCGGCGGACCTTGCCCGTGCGCACCAGCTCGATCTTCTCGATGTGCGGCGAGACCAGCGGGAACGTGCGCTCCACGCCGACGCCGAACGACACCTTGCGGACCGTGAAGGTCTGCGAAGCGGCGCGACCGCGCTTGCTGATGACGGTGCCCTCGAAGACCTGGATGCGCTCGTGATCGCCTTCCATGACCTTCATGTGGACCTTCACCGTGTCGCCGGGCCGGAAATCCGGGGTGGCGCCCTTCTTCTTCTCTTCCATCGCGACCATCATACGTTGTCTCCTGACGTCTCTCTTAGTTCGCGCCGCCGACCAGATCGGGACGCTTCTTCATCGTCGCCGAGAGCGCGGCCTGGCGCCGCCACTCGGCTATCTTCTTATGGTCGCCCGAGAAAAGGACCTCGGGGACCTCACGGCCGCGCCACGTGCGGGGGCGCGTGTACTGCGGGAAATCGAGGAGCCCCGCGGCGAAGCTCTCGCTCGCGACGGCCTCGTCCTTCTTGAGCACTCCGGGAAGCTTGCGCACGACGGCGTCGGCCACGGTCATCGCCGGGAGCTCGCCGCCGGTGAGGACGTAGTCCCCGACCGAGAGCTCCTCGTCGAAGAGGCCCATGGCCCGCTCGTCGACGCCCTCGTAGTGCCCGCACACGAGGACCAGATGCTTCTCCTTCACCAACTCGTTGGCGTACGCGTCGTCGAAACGGCGCCCCTGCGGGCTCATCAGGATGACGCGCGCGCCCTTCTTCTTGACCGCCTTGATCGCCTTCGAGAGAGGCTCCACCATCATGACCATGCCGGGACCGCCGCCGAACGGGCGGTCGTCCACCTTGCGGTGCTTGTCCTCGGAGTAGTCGCGCGGATTGACGCAGCCCCACGCCATCGCTCCCTTCTCGGCGGCGCGCGCCATGATGCTGGCGCCCATCACCGGGGGGAACATGTCGGGGAACAGCGTCACGAAGTCGATCCTCATCTCTAGGCCTCGACCCTTCGGGCTCGGCACAGATGCGTCAGGGAATATGCTTGCAGCATCTAGTCGATCTCGACGACGGCCCTCTTGCCTTCCTTCTGGGCCGCGACCGCGACCAAGGAGCGGATGGCCTTGATGACCTTGCCCTGCTTGCCGATCACCTTGCCCTTGTCGCCCTCGTCGACGAGAAGGGTGAGGACCGTGAGGTCCCCGTCCATGCTCTCCTCGACCTTGACGGCGTCGGGCTTGTCGGCCAGACGCGACACGATGAACTGAGTCAGCTCTCGCATGACCCTTACTTGGCGGACGCGGCGGCGGTCTTCAGGGCGGCCTTCACGAGCGACGCGACGGTCTCGGACGGCTTGGCGCCGACCTTGACCCAGTGCTCGTAGCGCTCCTTCTTGATCTCGACCTTCTTGCCCTGCGTGACGGTGCGGGGGTTGTAGGTGCCGATGACCTCGATGGGCTTGCCCGACGCGGCCTGGGACTTGTCGATGGCGACGACACGGTAGTAGGGCTGGTGCGGCTTGCCCTTGCGCTGCAGACGAATGACGACGGCCATGTGTTCCTCCGTTCCTACTTGGGTGCGAAAGCGGCGCGAGCCTTCTGCTCGAGCTCGCGGAAAGCGAGTGCGGGATCCTTCGCGGCGAAGACGGCCGAGCCGGCGACGAGGCTGTCGGCCCCGGCGGAAGCGGCCTGAGCGATGTTGGCGGCGTTGACGCCGCCGTCCACCTGGAGCCAGCAGTCCAGGCGCTGGGAATCGATGGCCTGCCGCAGCGCGGCGACCTTGGGCATCATGTCGGCCATGAACTTCTGGCCGCCGAAGCCGGGCTCGACGGTCATGACGAGGGCGAGGTCGCAGTGCGGCAGCGCGGCCAGGAGACCGTCGACGGGGGTCTTGGGCTTCACCGCGAGGCCGGCCTTCACGCCCCGCGAACGGATGGCCTTGAGGGCCGCGACCGGGTCCTTCACGGCCTCGATGTGGAGCGTGACGAAATCGGACTTCATCGCGACGAACCACGGGGCGACGTCCAACGGATTGGTGACCATCAAGTGAGTGTCGACCACGAAACCCTTGGACTTGCACAACTTCACGAAGTCGGGGCCGAACGAAAGATTAGGGACGAAGTGGCCGTCCATCACGTCCACGGAGACCCACGTG
>CAZTZW010000029.1:9693-14417 GCA_964618085.1 uncultured Elusimicrobia bacterium | reverse complement strand
GCACGGCCGCGGCCAACGTCGAGGTCGACGAGGAGGCCGCGGGCTTCTTCGCCGAGGAGTTCGTCTCCTGCATCGCGGCGCCCGACTTCTCCCCGGGCGCGCTCAAGCTCCTGCGCGCCAAGAAGGACATCCGCCTGGTCACCTTGCCCTCCAAGCTGGTCTCGCCGGGCGAGCTGGACCTGCGCGCGGTGGCCGGCGGCATGCTCGTCCAGGAGAAGGACCTGCGCCCGCTCGTCGGCGAGCTCAAGAACGCCGCCAAGCGCCCGGCGACCGAGGGCGAGCTGGCCGGCCTCATGGTCGCCTGGCACACCGCCATGCACGCCCGCACCCACGCCGCGGTCATCGCGCGGGGCCGGGCGGTCATCGGCGTGGGCTCCGGCCAGACCTCGCGCCTGGACGCGGTGAACCTCGCCATCGTCAAATCCCAGGAGCGCCATCCCATCCTCACGGCCGGCGAGCCCCTCGTGCTCGCCTCCGACGGCGCGCTGACCGGCGAGCACATCCTGGCCGCGGCCGACGGAGGCGTGTCGGCCGTCATTCACCCGGGCGGCGCCGCCGAGGACAAGGACGCCGCCGAAGCGGCCGACCGGCGCGGCGTCGCGCTGGTGGCCACCGGGACCCGCCACTTCCGCCACTAGGAGACGACATGAGAGAGACCACCGACGTGAAGCTCGTCGTCGTCAGCGCGGCCGTCACCGCCAAGGACCTCGAGGCGCGCCTCGGCCTCAAGCCCGACGACTCGTGGAAGATCGGCGACGTGCGCGGCACCTTCGGCAACGTCGAGAAGATGCACGGCTTCGTCGTGGAGTCCGGAGCCCCCCTGCTCCCCTTCAAGGAGCAGCTGCGCGCGCTCATCAAGCGCCTGGCGGCCTGCGCGGTGAAGCTCGGCGAGCTGGCGCCCCACGTGAAGGCCCAGGTCCAGTGCCGCCTGCAGCGCAAGCAGGTGCCGCCGCTCGACTTCGAGCGCGACGACCTTCGGTGGCTGGCCGCCATGGGCGCGGGCCTGGAGATCGACATCAACGTCGAGGCCCCTCCTCCCGCTCCCGCCAAGGCGCCCGGCGCCGGCGAGAAGCCCCCTACTTCGGGATTCTGACGCCGTCGAGCTCGGGCCGCTCGGGGTAGCGCGGGTCCATGCGCTCGAGCGCCTTGCGCGTGCCCCGGGCGTAGGCCAGGTTGCGAGACTCCTTGTCGTCGGCGCCGATGACGGTCCACGGCGAGAACGCCGTGCTGGAGCGCGCGAGCAGCATGCCGTAGATGCGCTGGATGGCGTCCCACTGCGCGCGCGTCGCGAGGTCGTTCATGTCGAACTTCCAGCGCTTTTCCTTATTGTCGAGCCTGTCTTGCAGGCGCTCGCGCTGCACGTCTTTGGAGACGCTGAGGAAGACCTTGCGCAAGGTCGTCCCGGAGGCGCGGAGCTTGGCCTCCCAGCGCAGGATGTCGGCCAGGCGGTCCTCGGCCTGCGCGGGGGTCATGGTCTTGAGCAGCAGCGGCATGATGACGTCCTCGTAGATGGTCCGGATGTGGATGCCGGTGTGGCGCTTGGCGGGCAGGCGCCGGTCGATGCGCGCCTTGTAGTCCTCGGCCCTCTCCGCCTCGGTGGGCTTCTTGAAGGCGTGGACCTCGGTCCACGCGGCGTTGACCTTGTGGCCGTGCTTGACCACCCCGTCCTTGCCCGCGGTATCGATGGCCTGGATCATCTCGAGGTAGCTGCGCTCGTTCTCGGCCACCAGGCGCTCCTGCAGCTCGCGGATGCGCGCGTTCTCCTTCTCCAGCCTGCGGCGCGCCTTCTTACCCGAGGGCCCGGGCTCGACCGTGCCGATGGCGGCCAGGTCGACGCTCTCGCCCGGCGCGGCGGACGTCCCGTCGAAGCGGGCCAGCAGCGCGCCCGCCTGGCGGGTCACCGCGCCGCGGTCTTTGGCGGAGGCCTCGGCGAGGGTGCGGCCGACCTCCTCGAGGCTCTCGGCCGCGCGCTCCGCCTTCTTGCCGCCGGCGGCGCGCAGCGACGCGGCCAAAGCGGGGATCTCCGTCTCGGGAGCGGCCAGCGCCTGGACCAGAGCGGCGCGCGCGGCGAACGCTTCCGGAGTGGCGGCGGCGCCCGAGGGCGTGGGGGCCAAGGACGCGCGATAGGCCGCCGCCAGCGCCGAGGCGCTGGGAGCGGCGGCGAGCGCGTCGAGATGGGCGTTGAGCGCCCGGACCACGGGCCCGCGCGCCACGGGGACGACCATCGGCGGCACGGCCTTCACCATGGCCGACGCGGGCATGGCGAACGCGAGGAGGAGCAGGAAAGCGCGCATCGACGCTAGTGTAGCCCCGCCGGCCGCGGACGACCTGGGCCAACCGGGGCAGCGGACGGCGGCCAAAGGCCCCAGGCGGCCGCGCCCCCTTGCGGCTATCCTTTCCTTAATGAAGCTGCTGCTGTTGCTGCTGGCGGTCTGCGCCCATGGGAACGTCCGCGGGGCGAAGGTCGCCGTCCCCCGACTGACGGTGGCCCCCATGGCCGTCGGCGCCCCGTCCCTCCAGCTCTCGGGCGGCGTCCCTCTGGCTCCGCCGGTCTCGGCCCCTTCCTTGTCCGTCATGGAGGCGCCCCTGGCCGCTCCGGCGGCCGCCCCGCCGGCGGCGCGCATCGCCGGTCCCATGGCGGCCCCCGCCAGGACCGCCGACTCGCCCCTTCCCCTCCTCGGAGTCCTCGGCATCACCGGCTCCGCCGCCCCCGGCGCGGTCGAGCGAGGCTCGCGCGACGAGAGCGCCCGCCTCGACGCCCTGTTCGAGGGCCGCGCCGACCGCGCCGCGAGCGACGACGTCTTCGCCGCCGTGCCCGGGGCCATGCCTCCCTCCTTGCTGCTCCAGTCTTTGCCCAAGCTCGACCACAAGGAGTTCGTCCACCCTGAAAGGCTGTACCGCCGCTTCCAGCGCGTGCGCAAGGCGCGTGAGACGGCCTACTGGACCGCTGCCGTCGCCATGACCGCGTCGGGCGGCCTGGCTCTCTCCGCCGCTTATGAGCGGCTGATGCCCCTCATCCTGCGGCGCGACGGGGCCGCCGGCCCCATCGACAGCACCGACGACGTCCCGTCCGAGGCGACCATCCTCCCCCCGACCGCCCCCGAGCACGCCGTCATCCGCGAGGCCCTCGAGGAGCTCGACCGCCGCGTCGGCCGCAAGGGCGACTTCGGCCTCACCGTGGTCTCCTATCCCCAGCCCTATCTCCAGGCCTTCGCCGGCCAGAGCCGCGACGGTAATCCCTACTACCGTGTCTCCGCGGACTTCGCCCGCCTCGAGGGCCTCGGCGGCTCCGCCGCGGCGGCCGCCATCCTGGCCCATGAGCACGCCCACGTCTACAAGAACGACGTCGCGCACCTGAGCGGGGCCGGAGCCGCGGGCTGGAAGGGCCTGCGGCCCTCCCTCTACGCCGCCGCGGGCCTGCTCGCGACCAAGGCCGTCATCCTGTCGAGCCCGCTCATGGCCTTGCCGTACGCCGAGGAGGCCGCCTACCTCCTGCTCGGGGCGCCGCTGACCTGGACCCTCGGCCTGCTCGCCCTCTTCCTGGCGGCCTCCGCGGCCTACGCCTTGCTCGACGCCGCCGTCTACCGCGTCATCGAGTACGAGGCCGACTACTTCGCCGCCGCGCACACGCGGCCGGAGTGGAAGATCGCGGCGCTGGAGTACCTGCGGCTCTATTTCCCGGACGACGGCAAGGAAGGCTTGTTCGCGCTCCACCCCACGCTGACCGAACGCATCGAGCGCCTGAAGGCCGTCTTCGAGCGCGGCGAGAAGCCCTAGCGCTCGGACGGCTGGGGCGGGCGGGGGCTGAAGAGGTTCGCGACCGCTCCGATGAGCAGATACTTGGCGATGAGCCCGGCCGCGACGGCCTGCTCCAACAGGGTCGCATCCTTCTCGTTGCGCTTCTCGTTGACCATCCGGTCGATGTACTCCTGCCGCCGGGCGAGGAGCTCCTCGTGCCGACGCGCATGGCCCCGCAGCCGCGCCGCCTCCAACTGAGAGTCGAGGGCCTCGGTGGCGGCCGCGACCAGCCGCGCGTCGGCCTCGGCGCGGGTCTTCTCGCGGAACGCCCGTCGGCGGGCTATCCCGGCCTCGCGGACGCGCCCATAGGCGCGCGCGGTCTGCTCGTCGAGGGCGCGGATGCGCCGCTCCCGCTCGAGAAGCGCAGGATCCGGCGGCGGGGGCGGCGGCGGCGCGGACGGCGGCTCGGAGACCGGCTCGGGCTCGCCTTTCATCGCGCGAGCGGCCTTCGACACCGCGTCGGAGGCGGCCTGGACCCGCTTCATGGCCGCCAGTCGCTCCTCCATGGCCGTCGTCGCCCGGAGCTTGCGGCTCTCCTCCTGCAGGGTCGCCACGGCCCGATCGAACTCGCGCCGGGCCTCGGGCGTCGGCGCCGCCGCCTGCGCGACCGGGGCGACGGCGAGGCTCAGCGCGAGGAGGGCCCGCATCACGCCTTGACGGCGATGTCCCAGCACTCGTTGGCGTGCCGGAGGAGGGAGGCGTCGGTCTGGGCGCGCGCGACGAAGTCCTGGACTTCCTGAGACTTCCAGGCGGCGCCGACCTTGGGCCAGGCGGTCTTGAGCGGCTCGGTCTTGAGGTCGGCGACCGCGAACGGCAGGGCGTTGAGCAGCTTGGCGCGGCCGTTGGGCACGACGAGGACCATGCTCTGCGGGCTCTCGGCGCGGGTCTTCATCTCCTGCTGGATGCCCCACGGGTAGACGGCCAGG
>CAZTZW010000029.1:0-9683 GCA_964618085.1 uncultured Elusimicrobia bacterium | reverse complement strand
GGCCCTTGAGCGCGGCCGCGGCGGCCTTCAGGCCCATCACGGCCTCGGACCACTGCTCGTCGGAGGCGGCGAGCGTGTCCCAGGCGTAGGCGGCGCGGCCCAGACGCATCATGGGGCCGGTGACGAAGGTGCGGATGCCTTCCTTCGCCGCCTGCTCGTAGACGGCGACGGCGTCCTGCACGTTGAGGCGCGTCGGGATGAAGACGAGCTCGGGCTCGAGTCCGGCTTTGACGAGGCGCTTGAGCGCGTCCCAGGCGGGCTGGTAGCCCGAGCCGGGGCGGAGCTTCTCGTGCACGGCGGCGGTCGCGCCGTCGATGGAGATCTGCACGCAGGCGATCTTCATCGCCTTGAGGCGGTCCACCGCCTTCTGGTCTAAATCAAGACCATTGGTCTCTATTTTGATCTCGACGCCGCCCGCGGCGAGCGTCTCGAAGATGTCCCAGACGTAGGGAGAGCTCATGGGCTCGCCGCCGCCGAAGGCCACGTAGGCGATGCCGTTGTCGACGATCTGCTTGGAAAGGGAGAGGCACTGCGCGCGGTCCATCTCGTCCTTCCAGACGAAATCCTTCCCGGACTCCTCGCAGCAGTGGAGGCAGCGCCCCGTGCAGTTATTGGTCAACTGCCAGGCAAGAAAGAGGGGGGCGCCGTAGTCGCCCACGGACGCCCCCCTCCGGTCCGTCATTTTACGTGAAGCGGATGTAGGGCTGCGCCATCACGCGCTCGGAAACTTCCTCCATGGAGGGCGTCTCCCAAGCGAGCTTCGGCTCGGCCTTGGCATCCGTCACGGTCTTCTGGTCGTTCATGTTACTCCCTTTTCACCGGCTGACCATCGCCGGTAAATCGTTGGCTCGCTCGAGGGCCGCGAGGAAGACCTTGTCCTTCCAGGCCGCCTTGTAGGCGTCCCAGGCCTCGAGGAAAGTCTGCTTCTTAAGGTCCGCACAAGTAAAGTCCACCGTCACCGACGGCATCACTTTGCCGTCGGGGCGCACCAGCAAGGTGCCGGAGGGGGCCTCGACGCGGGCCGCGGCGTCCTCCTGGAGCGAGAAGGGGCGGAAGCACAGCTCCATCTTGCCGGCCAGCTCGCGCTCCTTGCGCTCCAGCAGGGCCAGGAAGCCCGCGTACTGGGCCTCGGAGGGCTCCAGGCGCTCCCAGAGACGGGCGGCGGTGCCCAGCTTCATGAGCCGGCCGGTATTGAAGCGGAACGCTCCCAACGAGAGCGCGAGGGCGATGACCGCCTCCGCCTCGGAGAGGTTGATGCGCGTGGGCGCGAAAGTGACCTCGAGCGGCAGGCCCGCGGCGACGACGCGGCGGCAGGCGTCCACGGCCTTGGCGAAGTCGCCGTGCACGCGCTGGCGGCCGTAGGTCTCCTGCGAGGCCCCGTCGAGCGAGATCTGGATGGAGCGGATGGAGAGGGACTTGAGCGGCTCGACGTCGAAGTTCTGCCCGTTCGTCTCGATCTTGAGCAGGCAGCCGCCCTCGGAGAGCGTCCGGCAGACCTCGAGGAAGTGCGGGACGATGGTGGGCTCCCCCCCCACGACCATGACGTAGGGGACGCCGGCGGCGGCGACTTCCCTGGATAGATTGAGTGATTGCTCGCGAGAGAGCTCCCCGGGCATCGCCTTGCCGGGCGCGGAGTCGGTGCAGCAGTGGAGGCAGGCGAGGTCGCAGTCGCGCGTCAGCTGCCAGGTGACCATGCTCGGCGCCTTCAGGTCGAAGATGTTCATCGGAGGGCGATGGCGATGGCCAGCACGGTGGTCGTGACGGCGTAGCACTGGACGATGTGCTTCACCGCTGGGATGAACAGGCGCGGCGTGTCCCAGGTGGTGCGGCCGTGCCACGCCGAGAGCGCCCACAGCGGGACGCCGACGAGGCACCAGGGCGAGAGGACGGCGCCCACGGCCAGGCCGACGGCCGAGAGGGCGAGATAGAGGTAGCGGCCGTTCTTGCGGCCCAGGCGCACCACGAGGTTGCGCTTGCCGACCAGGCGGTCCTGGTGGTAGTCCGGGATGTTGTTCACCACGGCCAGCGACATGATGAGCAGGCCGGGGACCAAGGAAGCGGCCAGAGCGCCCCATGAGAACGCGTGGGTGTGGAGATGGACCGAGCCCAGCACCATCCACGGCCCGTAGGACAGCGCGATGACGGTCTCGCCCAGGCCGCGGTACACCCAGCGGATGGGAGGGCCGACGTACCAGACCGCGGCCGCGCCGCCGAGCAAGGTGTACATCACGATGGGCCAGCCGCCCGCCCAGGCCAGGTAGAAGCCGATGCCGGCGGCGAGCGCGAAGGCGGCCACGCCGAGCTGGAACATCCACTCCGGGATGTACTCGTCCGCGTCCGGGTTGAAGACGCGGTCGGTGCCCATCTTGGCGTCGAAGTACTCGTTGAAGGACTCGACGCCCACCACCGACAGGAATATGCCCAGCAGGCCCAGCAGGAACACGGACGGGATGAACGTCTTCTCCACCCCGTACGCCCACGCCGCGCCCAGGAGGTAGGGCAGCAGGCCGGCGTACAGGAAGAACCGGTAGCGCACGACCGAGGCCACCTTCATGATGAGGGGCTGCTCGGCCGGCGCGTGCGGGGAGGCGAAGACGTCCATGGTCTAGACCGCTTCCTCCAGCTGGTGCAGGCGCGAGACGATGGTGGGGTCCTCGGCGAGACGGTCGACGAAGGCCGACACCTGGGGGCTCTTCCAGGCCTTGTGGAAGTTCTTCCACGCGGTCTGGAGCGAGTCCACGCGCAGGTCGCCGCAGATGAAGGGCAAAGCGTTGATGAGCTTCACCTTGCCGTTGGGGATGATGATGAACAGCGCGGCGGGGTTCACGAGCCGGTAGCGCAGCTCCTCGAGCAGGCCCATCTCGTGATAGAACACGCGGAAGTTCTTCGGCTTGTACTCCTGCGCCTTGTCGTGCAGGGTCTTGAAGTACTCCGGGTAGTCGGCCTCGTCGGGCGCGGTGATGTGCCAGGTGCGCACCGCGTTGCCGGTGTACATGATCTTGCCGGTGTAGAAGGAGTAGGCGCCGAGCTCGTAGGCGAGGTCGACGGTCTTGCCGATCTCCTTGATGTTGAACTTCGCGGGCACGAAGTTCACCTCGACGGGCACGCCCGCCTTGCGCAGCTCGCGGATGCCGTCGAGCGCGGTCTCGAAGCGGCCGTGCACGCGCATCTTGTTGAAGGACGCGGGCGTGCCGCCGTCGATGGACACCTGCACGGCCTTCACGCCGTAGTCCTTGAAGCGCTTGCAGTTCTCGGGAGTGAGGTAGTGGCCGTTGGTCTCGACCTTCAGGCCGACCCCGCCCTTGGTGATGCGCTCGACCATCTGCCAGAAGTCGGGGCGGACCATCGGCTCGCCGCCGGAGAAGGAGACGTAGGGGACCTCGGCGGCCACGAGCTGGTCGATGACCTTGAGGGCCTCCGCGGTGGTCAACTCGTCTTTGAAGGCCTTGCCGGGCCCGGACTCCTCGATGCAGTGCAGGCACGCGAGGTTGCACTCGTTGGTGATCTGCCAGGCGACGTACAGCGGGGCGGCGAGGTCGGAGGTGTTCTCGGACATGGTCTTACTCGACGACCAGGCCCTTCTCTTTGAGCTGGGCGAGGAAGGTCGCGGCCTCGGCGGCCATCTTGCCGGAGGGGTCCTCGTACTTGGCCTTGAGCTTGTCGACGAGCTCGGAGGAAGCGGCGCCGGCGACGACCTCGCGCACCACGGCCGCGGCGGTCGGGGTCAAGGTGTAGACCTTCTCGGAGCGCGTCTCGAACAGCACCGCGCCGAACTTCTCTTCACGGAATTTGACGAATGGAGCAAGTTTCATGATTCCCTCTTTGTGAGCGGCGAAGCAGGCGCCCGTATCCCAGGCTTCCCTCTCCGCGATATTGAGCATCTCCGACTCGACGACACGGCGACCGGCGACGGGATCGGCTTGCGCGGCCTCGGCCTCTCCGAGCGTGTACGCCCCGCTCTTCCAGGCCTTCTTGACCAGCGCCTCGTACGACATATCTAGAACTCCCTCTTGGCCATCAGCTCGACGAAGAACGCCAGCTCGGTCGCCTCGGCCTTGCAGGGGAGCTTCTTGATCATCGCGACCATCGAATCGGTGAGCTCGCGGCCCTTCTCGCGCGCCTTCTGGATGTGGCCGCGCTCCTTGAGATACTTCGCGAGGCCCGGCGCGTCGGCGGCGTTCCACAGGGCCAGGAACTCCGGCTCCTTGACCGCGTACAGGCAGGGCAAGGTGAGCCGGCGGTTCTTGAGGTCTTGGGCGTCGTCCTTGCCGGACGCGCGTTCGGGCAACGTGTAATCGTGGATGTCGTCGACAAGCTGGAGGAGGATGCCCGCGGCCGAGGCCAGGCGGGGCGGGTCGGCCTGCTCGTGAGGGAACGGGGACAATTCGGAGAGCACGGCCCCGGCCCACTCGAACAGGGCGCCGGTCTTGCGGGAACAGATGCCCATGTAGGCGTCCACCGAGAGGTCGAGGGATCCCTTGAGGAACTCCTCCTGGAGCTCGCCGACCGTCATCTCACGCACCGCGGTGACCAGCAGGCGGGCGGCGTTCGGGGAGATGTCCACGGCTTCTTCCAGACCCTGGGAGAACGCCAGGTCGCCCAGGAGGAGGGCGGTGGGGACGTTGAAGGCGGCGTTGGCGGTCGGGTAGCCCCGGCGCAAAGCGGCCTCGTCCACGCAATCGTCATGGAGGAGGGAGGCGTTGTGGACCAGCTCCAGGGCGCGAGAGGCGGCCTCGGCCTTGTCCTCGGGGACGCCCAGGGCGCCGCCCAGCAGCAGGCAGAAGCGCGAACGCAGCATCTTGCCGGGGCGGGACACGAAGGCGGCCAGCTCCTGCCCCACGCGGCCCTCGATGCGGCGCGCGCGGCTGTCGAGCCCGGCGCGCACCCGGGTCAGGGAATCCTCGACCTTGAGGAGTGAGATCGGCACGAGGGGATTATACCAATTAATCCCCCTCCCCCCTCTGGCCAACGGGGCCCGCGATTCTGTTGAATAAGCCCACCATGGAACTCCCCCGGCCCTACGGCCTCTACCGCGGACTCACTCTGGCAGCGGTCCCCGCCGCGAACATCGGCTTCGTGCTCTTCTGCGTCGCCTGGGCCTGGCCGAACTGGTGGGAGCAGATCAACGACGAGGAGTCGGCGCTGACGTGGTTCTCGAGCTGCCAGCTCCTCGTCTGCGGCCTCACCTGCCTCGCCATCGCCTTCCTCCGGAAGGTCGAGGGCGCCAAGCCGCGGCTCAGTCTCGACGCCTACGTCTGGCCGCTGCTCTCCGCCGCCTTCTTCTTCTTGAGCGTGGACGAGCGCTTCATGATCCATGAGCGCCTCCGCGAGCAGGTGTTCAAGCCCAGCGGGGCGGAAGTCCCGGGCGTGAATCCCGGCGACTTCGCCACCATCTTATACGCCGCCGGCGGGCTGGCGGTGGCGACTCGCCTGTGGGGGCTGATGGGACGCCAGGCCCGGTTCCTGTTCGGGCTCGGGCTCGCCGCGGCCTCGACCGCCGTGGTCATCGACACCGCGAACTTCCTCGGCGGAGACCACCTCGTGAAGCAGTTCCTCGACGAGCTCCTGGAGACCACGGCCCAGATGTTCTTCCTGACGGCCTTCGTCGCCCAGTTCTGGGAGCACGCCAAGGGGCTCGTCGCCCCCCGCCGCGCCTAGCGCCCGTCAGCCGACCAGGCCCAGCGCCCGGCCGACCTTGCCGAACTTCTCCAGGGCGAAGTCGAGGTCCTTCGCCGTGTGGCCGGAGGAGACGATGGTGCGCAGGCGGTCCTTGCCGCGTCCCACGGTGGGGAAGCAGATGGCCAAGGCGAACACGCCCTCCTCGAAGAGCCGCGCGGAGAACTCCTGCGCCTTCTTGGTATCCCCCACCATGACCGGCGTGATGGGCGTCTCCGAAGCCCCCGTATCAAAGCCTAACTTCCGGAGACCTTCTTTCATATGTCGGGCGTTATCCCACAGCTTCATGATCCGTTCAGGCTCTTCGAGCATCACGTCCACGGCCGCCGAGCACGTCGCCACGACGGACGGCGGGTGCGAGGACGAGAACAGCAGGGGACGCGCCACCGAGCTCAGGTAGTCGATGAGCGAGCGCGTGCCCGCGACGTAGCCGCCGACCGAGCCCACGGCCTTCGACAAGGTGCCGATCTGGATCTGGACGCGGTCGGAGAGACCGAAGTGCGAGGGAGTGCCGCGCCCGTTGGGCCCCATCACCCCGGAAGCGTGGGCGTCGTCGACCATCACGAAGGCCCCGTACTTGTCGGCGATGTCCATGATCTCGGGCAGCGGCGCGACGTCGCCGTCCATGGAGAACACGCCGTCGGTCACGATCATCTTGCGGCGGTGCTCGCCCTGCAGCGCCGCTTCCAGCGCCTTCAGGTCCTTATGGGGATAGACCTTGCGGGTCGCCTTGGACAGGCGGCCGCCGTCGATGATGGAGGCGTGGTTGAGCTCGTCGGAGACCAGGAGGTCCTTGGGGTCGCTCATCAGGCTCTGCACGACGCCCACGTTGACGGTGAAGCCGGACTGGAACACCAGGCAGGCCTCGGTGCCCTTGAACTTCGCCAGCTTCTGCTCGAGCGCGAGATGGATGTCCTGGGTGCCGATGATGGTGCGCACCGCGGCCGTGCCCACGCCGTGGGAGTCGATGGCGGCCTTGGCCGCCGCCTTGAGCTTGGGGTGCCCGGTCAAGTCGAGGTAGTTGTTGGAGGTGAGGTTGACCACCTTCTTGCCGTCCACGACCGCGACCGGGGCCTGGTGGCCGGTCAGGACGCGGAAGCGGACGCGGCGGCCCTCTTTCTCCAGCGCGGCGAGCTCGTCATCGAGGAATTGCATGGCCGGATTATACTACTCTGCCCTCGTGCTCCTGCTCTGGGCGCTGGCCGCGGCGGCTCTGTTCTGGAACCTCGGGACCTTCCCGGCCCTCTCCGGGGACGAGGCCTGGATCGGCATGTTCGCCACGCGCATCCTCGAGCGCGGCCTGTACACCCCCCACGCGATGAACACTTACACGGGGGCGCTGTACACCCTCGGCCTGGCCGGCGCTCTCAAGCTCGCGGGCGTGGGAGTGGCCCCGCTGCGGCTCATCGGAGCCGCCGCCAACACGGCCGCGCTGGGCTGGGGCGGGCGCTGGCTGGCCCTGCTCGCTCTGGGCAGCGTCTACTACATGACCAAGTCGCGCCTCGCCTGGGAGGTGTACGCGCTCCAGCCCCTGCTCATCGGCGCGTGCTGGTGGTGCCTGACGCGCAAGCGCTCCGCGCTCTTCGTCGCCCTCGTCGCGCTGGGCGTGCAGAACCACTTCATCTTCATCTCCATCCCGCTGTCCTTGGTCCTGCTCTACGACCACCTCGAGGACGACGAGAGGAAGCGCGCCGCGCTGGCGGGGCTGGCCGCGTCTGCGGTCATCTACCTGGTCAAGCCGCGCCTGCCGGAGACCGGCTGGCAGTGGTACTGGCTCCTGCTCGCCGCCCTGCCCGCGCTCGCGCTCGTCCCGTGGCGCGTCCCGCGCATCCCCAGACCCGCGTGGCATCTCGTCTGGGCGTTCGCCGCGTGGCACGGCCTGGCCTTCCTGCAGGTGCTGGCCGGCCCCGTCGTGTGGAAGCGCGTCATCTCCTGGGACGCGCCGTGGTGGTACGACCTTCCCCTGTACGCCTGGGGCCTGTTCCTGGCGGGAACGCTCGCTTGGCGCGGCTACGGCGCCTGGCACCGCAAGGACGACGCTCTCGCGCTATGGCCCGTCGCCTATATGGCGGTGTTCCTGCTGTTCCGCCACACGAGCTCGCTCCGGTATTACTCGCCGCTGCATTTCATCAGCCTGCTGGCGCTGGCCGACGGCCTCGCGCGCTTCCCCGAGGCCGACCGCAAGGGCCTGTGGCGCGCGGGCCTGGCCGTCGCGCTGCTCGTGCAGGCCCCGCTCTGGCGGGAGATCGTCGCGCCCGCCGACCGCCGGCCGCTGACCTTCCGCACGGGCTGGCGGCTGGAGAACTCCTGGGACTTCGCGCGCAAGGAGGCCCTCTTCGCGGCCTTCGACGCGTCGGGGACGTGCCGCTTCGAGCAGAAGAACTCCTTCGTGGACCTGCCCCTGTTCTTCCACCGCGAGACGACCGGCGCCTTGCCCTGCCCCGACCCCGGCGCCTTCGCCGCCGATTACCGCCGGGACGGCGGCGGCCCGCCGTGGCACGAGTGGAAAGTCGTCAGCCCTTGACCCAGCCGCGTCCTTCGTCAGGGAGCAGCCGCCAGGCGTCCTCGAAGGCGGCCAGACGGGACGCTTCGGTCTCGGTGACCACCTTGCCTTCGACCGCGAGGCCGTAGCGCTCGCGGAACTCCGTCACCACGCCGCGGACGACGTCCGCCGCCGCGCGGCCTCCCCCCACCACCGCGAGCTTCAGGGGCTTGCCCGGCGCGAGCTTCCCCTTGGCGGCTTCGCCGTGCAGCAGCAGCCCGCGTCCGACGCCTTTGAAGCGCGCCTTGAGAGCGGCGGAGATGCTCTCCGGGTGCGCCGCTTCCTTATCCAGCATGGGCACGATGAGCTCGGTGACCAGCCAGCGCCGCGTGTCGAGCCGCCAGCGCACCTCCTGGGCGCCCCAGAGGCGGCGCTGGACGATGCCGTGCTTCTCGAGGTCGGCCAGGGCCAGCGCGACCGTCTGGTGGTTCAGGCCGGACAAGCGCGCTATGTGCCGTCCGCTGCGCCCTTCCGGCGCCCCGCGCAGCTGCCGCAGCACCGCGACGCGGCTGGCGGCGGAGAAGACGACGTCCAACGGACGGGCGAGATGACCGCGAAGGTAGATCATAGGGGGCTCCTGTCCGACTGTCTAAGATATTAGACAGTTGCGCGGGACCGCGCAAGGAACGCCCTTACGGAACGAGGACGACCTTCCCGCACTTGCGGTCGGGAGAGGTCATGGCGGAGAAGCCCGCGGCGTAGTCTTTCAGCGGGAAGGTGTGGGTGACCACGGGCTTGAGGTCGACGGCGCCGGAGCGCAGGAGGCGGTCGGCCTTGTACCAAGTCTCGAATATCTCGCGGCCCACGATGCCGTGCACGCGCACGCCCTTGAAGATGAGGTCGTTGGCCCAGTCGAGCTCCACCTTCTTCGAGGGGATGCCGAAGGCCGTGATGCGGCCGCCGCTGCGCACGTACTTGAACGCGGCGGTGATGGCGGGCTGGGCGCCCGACATCTCGCAGACGACGTCGTAGCCGTCCTTCACCTTCCCGGCCTTGATGGCGTCCTCGTCGGGCGAGACCACCGTGGTGGCGCCCATGCGCAGCGCCAGCTCCGCCCGGTACTTCGAGCCCTCGACGGCGACGATGCGGTCCGCGCCGCTGGCCTTGGCCACCGCGATGGAGAACAGTCCCTGCGGGCCGCAGCCCATGACGAGCACGCTCTTGGCGGCGACCGGCTCGACGAGCACCGAGTACACCGCGTTGCCGAACGGCTCGAACAGCGAGCCGAGGTCCTTCAGGGTGTCGTCGCTGTGCTTCCAAGCGCAGCGCGCGGGCACGGCCGCGTACTCGCCGAAGCCGCCGGGACCGTCGACGCCGATGATCTTCATCTCGCGGCAGACGTGGCGCTGGCCGTTCTGGCACTGGTAACACAGGCCGCAGAAGATGTGGCTCTCGACGGAGACGAAGTCGCCTTTCTTGAAATCGCGCGCGGAGGCCCCGACCTCGACGACGGTCCCGCAGAACT
>CAZTZW010000028.1:2120-14516 GCA_964618085.1 uncultured Elusimicrobia bacterium | reverse complement strand
TTCCGCCAGCTCCGCGGCGACGGCGACCTCGACTTCGGCCAGCAGCTGGGCCCGCTTCTCGGGGGTGCGCGCGGTCGGAGGGAGGTTCTGGTGATGCGTCATGGCGGCCTGGCGCAGGAAACCGCGATGCTCGGCCTCCATGTCCTCTCGGAAATACTTGGGGCGATGCTCGACCCAGGCGGCGTAGATGCTGATGTCCGTCTTGGACGCGCAGAGGGTGAACTCGGTAGGGGCATCCGCCCAGCGAGGACGGTGCTGGATGACGGGGAACAGGCCGGGTAAAGTGTCCTTACGGTAGTTCATCTGGAAGTCACCGCTGACTTCGGGCCTGGGCTCCATGATGGCCCCGGTGCAGCCGCTGCGGATCTCCACGAAACCCGCGGGCAATCGCCCCGTCGAGTTCCCCGTCTCTTCGGCGGTTTCGGAGGGATGCGACCGGGCATGAGAGGGGGCGGACAGGCCCGCGGTCAGGAGGAGCGACAAGGCGGCGGAACGCGTGAAGGGGGTCATCATGCCTCTAGGATAGCCGGGCCCCCGGGCCGGCGCCTGAGGCTTTGGGCCTAGCCGTCCCGACTAAAGGGCCCAAAATCGAACCCCCCGGCCGGGTGTACCGGCCGAGGGGTCATTGTGAGGCCCTACGTCAGCTCTTTTTAGAGCTTGGTGACGTTGGCAGCCTTCGGGCCCTTGTCGGTCTGGTTGAGATCGAACTGGACCGCCTGGTTCTCGGAGAGGGAGCGGAAACCCTGGGCCTGGATCGCGCTGTGATGCACGAACACGTCCGGGGTGCCGTCATCGGGGGTGATGAACCCGTAGCCCTTCTGATCGTTGAACCACTTCACTTTGCCTTGCATGCGTAAACACCTCTTTGTGCGACTTATACTGGCTCCTCGGCGAAGCCCCCCGTCTCGTCGACGGGGCTACTTCGATTCTATCACGAAATCCGCGTCCGTCAAGTGTCATCTTTTCGCGTTTCGGGGGGTATTTTTCCCACCCTCTACAAAGGCGTTTTCAGGGGGATGAGGCGGGCAGAGCCCTCCCCAGGGGGTGAAAAAGGAGGGTAGGGGACAGGGGTGGCAGGTTAGGTGCCTGTCCCCTAACCTACCCGAACCTACTTGAGGCGGGCTTTGCGGCGGGCTTCGGCGGCGGACCAGCGGGCCTTCTCTTCGGGGGTCTCCACGAGGAGGGGCGGGACGGGGGAGGGGCGGCCGGCTTCGTCCACGGCGACCATGGTCACCAGGCAGGAGTTGGTGTGGACCCGGCGGCCGCCGGGCATGTCCTCGGCGTAGACCTCGACCGCGATCTCCATGGAGGTGCGGCCCACGTGGTTGACCGTGGCGTTGGCGATGAGGAAGGTCCCGACGCGGATGGGGACTAGGAACTCGACGCGCTCCATGGCGACGGTGACCACCGGCTTGCCGGCGTGGCGCATGGCGCACACCGAGGCGGCTTTGTCCACCATCTGGAGGACCTTGCCGCCGAAGACGGTGCCGTGCATGTTGGCGTCGGGGGGGAACATGAGGTCGGCGACGTCCGAGACGGATTCACGGACGGCTTTGGCGGCGAGGGGGTTCTTTTTAGCGGGCATAGTAGCGGGGGCGGCGGTCTCCGAGCAGGTCGCAGGCGGGGTGGACCCTCTTGTCGTCGGCGAGACGGGGGTCGATGGCGACGACGGCGGTCCCGGCGGCCTTGCCGCCGAGGCGCTTGAGCACTTTCCCGTTCTGGGCGACGACCTGGGACGAGCCGATGTAGCGCAGGCCGTGCTCCATGCCGACGCGGTCGGCGGTGGCCGTGAACACGCGGCTCTCCAGTGAGCGGATCTTCATGCCTTCCGGGCACCAGGGAAGCACCAGGTTGGCCGGGTGGGCGATGACCTGAGCGCCCTTGAGGGCCAAGGTCCGGGCGCTCTCGGGGAAGAACCAGTCGAAGCAGATCATCACGCCGATGCGGGTCCCCTTGAACGTCTCGACCCAGAAGCCGGTGTCGCCGGGGGTGAAGAAGCGCTTCTCGCCGCCGAACAGGTGGGTCTTACGGTAGACCTTGGTCTTGGCGGGGGTGACGTAGTAGGCCGAGTTGTAGAGCTTGCCGCCCGCCTTCTCGGGGAAGCCGGCCACGAGGGCGCAGCCCTTCTTGGCGGCGTAGGCCGCGAGCGTCTTGGCGAGGGGGCCGCCCGCGGTCTCGGCGCACCGGGCCGCCTCGGCCTTGGTCCGGAAGTTGTAGCCCGCGGCGAAGAACTCAGGCAGGACCCAGAGGTCGGCCGAGCCCTTGTCCATCAAGGCCAGCGCTGCCTTCACGTTGGCCTCGGCCTTCAGGAACTTCGGCGAGTTCTGGACGACGCCCACTCGGAATCCCATGGGCGCCATCGTAGCAAAGTTAACAAAGGGGCCAGGCACCAAGTTAACAATCCGAAAAGTTAACTTGGTGCCTGGCCCCTTTGTTAACAAGTAGAAGGCCGGCCCCCTGGGATGTGGGCCGGCCTTCATTCTCACCGCGGCGAGGGGGTCAAAGCCACTCCGCGCTGCGCTTTCGCCCGGGATCCCGTTTCCGGGTAGGAGGGCATCGCGCTATGAGAAGGATAGCCCGCGGACTCGGCGGCGACAGGGGTCGTTGGGGGCGTTCCTTTATAGGCCATAAGGCCTAGGCGGCTGGACGCCGCCAAAAAGCTATGATGCGCGCATGAAGAAGGAAGCCGCCGCGGCCGCCGGAGTGGAGGGCTTCCTCGCGCTGGAGCCGCGCTCGCGCGTGCTCGACCTGGGCTGCGGGACGGGGCGCTGGACCTTGGAGCTGGCGCGGCTGGGACACCGCGTCCTGGGCGTGGACTCCGATGAGAAGGCGCTGGCCGCCGCGCGCGCGGCCGCCAAGGGCGAGCGGCTCAACGTCCATTTCTCCAAGACCGACCCGCGGCTCATCCCTTATCGCGGGGAGCTCGACGCCGTCGTCTCCATGGATTCCTCCTTCGGCCGGCTGCCGTCGGACCGCGACGACTTGAAGTGCCTCGAGGCGGTGCGAAAGGCCCTCAAGCCCGGAGGCCGCCTGCTGCTCGACCTGCCCAACCGCGAGCGCATCATGCGCCATTTCGCGCCGAACCGCTGGGAGCCGGGCGAGGAGGGCAAGGGCGACCTCGTGCTCGACCAGGCGTCCTTCGACCTCGAGAAGGGCCGCCTCAACGACCATCGCACCGTCGTCGCGCCCGACGGCCGCCGGAGCCTCTCGACGGTCAGCCTGCGCGTGTATGCCCTCACCGAGATCAAGGCCATGATCGAGGAGGCCGGCCTGGTCTACCGGCAGAGCTGGGGCGGTTATGATGGATCGGGGTACAACATGGAGAGCCCGCGGCTCATCGTGCTCGCCGAGGCCGGCGCGCCCGTGAAGCCGCGCACCCGGCCCGAGCCCATGCCGGGTTCGGCCATCCGCATCAAGGGGCGGAGGCGGTGAGGAACGTCCTGCTCGCCGCCGTGCTGACGCTCGCCGTCCCGGCCGCGGCGTCGGAGCCGCGCATCGATTTCTCGAGCTTCACCCTCTCCAACGGCCTGCGCGTGCTCGTCGCGACCGACCGGTCTTTGCCCGTCGTGGCGACGACGTTCATCGCGGACGTGGGCGGGCGCCACGAGGCGCCGGGACGCTCCGGCTTCGCGCATCTCTTCGAGCACCTGATGTTCGAGGGCTCCAAGCACGTGCCCAAGGGCGGCTTCGACCGCATCCTCGAGTCCTACGGCGGCGACAACAACGCCTCCACCCACGCCGACTTCACCTTCTACTACGAGAACGTGCCTTCCAACGCGCTGCCCGTGGCCTTCTGGCTGGACGCCGACCGCTTGGGGGCGCTCGACGTCTCCCAGCACTCGGTGAAGACCCAGATCGAGGTCGTGAAGGAAGAGAAGCGCATGCGCATCGACAACGAGCCCTATGGCCCGCTGCTCTACGACGGGATGAACGCGGGGACGTTCAAGAACTGGCAGAGCGCCCACTCCATCATGGGCTCGTTCGCGGACCTCGAGGCCGCTTCTTTGAAGGACGTGCGCGAGTTCTTCGAGGCCTATTACTCGCCCGACAACGTCATCATGGCGGTGGCCGGCGACATCGGCGCCGACGAGGCGCGCAAGCTGGCGCAGGACTACTTCGGCCCCATCAAGCCCAAGACGCGCCCGAAGGCGCCCGACCTGACCGAGCCCGGCCCCGCCGGCGAGACGACGGTCAAGTCCGTCGACCCGCACGCCAAGCTCCCGGCCCTCGGCGTGACCTGGAAGGGCATGCCCGAGCGCGGCACGCCCGACTACTACGCGCTGACCTTGCTCGGCCGCGCTTTGCTCTCGGGCAAGAGCGCCGCGCTGTACCAGACCTTGGTCAAGGACTCGCAGGTCGCGGTCAGCGTGGACGGCGGCCTGGGCTTCCCGCTCTCCGACTGGGACGAGTACAAGGCGCCCGGAGCTTTCGGCGCCTTCGTCGTCCACAAGCGCGACGCCTCGCCCGAGAAAGTGCGCGCCTTGGTCGCCGCCGAGGTGGCGCGCGTCGCCAAGGACGGCCTGACGCCCGCCGAGCTCGAGCGGGTGAAGGTGAAGTTCCGATCCGACTGGTACCGCGCCTCCGAGACGCGCCTGGGCCGCGCCCAGCGCCTGCTCTACTCCGCCTTGCTCGACGGCGACGCCGAGGCCGCCAACGGGCGCCTGGCCAAGTTCATGGCCGTGACCTCCGAGGACGTCCGCCGCGCCGCCGCGGCGCTCAAGCCCGAGGCCGCGACCTGGTTCGAGGTCGCGGCGGGAGGCGAGCGGTGAACGTCCTCGTTCTGGCCTTGGCGTCGGCCGTTCTGGCCGCGGACATGGGCAAGGCTCCGGTCGTCTCTCCCATGAAGCCGGTGGCGCTCCCGGCGCGCGTGGAGTGGAAGCTGCCCAACGGCCTGAGCGTCGTGCTCGTCGAGGACCACCGCCTGCCCATGGTGACCGCCGCGCTCGCCGCGCCCGCGGGTCAGGCCGCCGTCGCCGCCGAGGACGCCGGTCTCGTCGACGCCATGGCCGAGCTCCTCACCGAGGGCACTGAGACCAAGACCGCGAAGCAGGTCGCCGAGGCCGCCGAGTCGTTCGGCGGCGACGTCTCCGCCAAGCCCACGCCGGACGCCGTCATCTTGGGCGCCTCCGCGCTCTCCGACAAGTCCGAGGCGATGTTCGCCCTGTTGTCCGAGGTCGCCCGCCGCCCGTCCTTCCCGGAGGCCGAGGTGGCTTTGCGCCGCGACAACATGAAGGAGGAGCTCGCCGCCAACCGCGCGGAGAGCGACTTCCTGGCCGCCCTCGCGTTCTACAAGAAGGCGTTCCCCGGCCATCCCTACGGCGTCACCGCGCCCACGGACGCGTCCATCGCGCGCGTCACGCGCGACAGGGTCAAGGCGGTCTGGGCGCGGGTGTTCACCCCGCACGGGGCGACCCTCGTGCTCGTGGGCGACATGAGCCCCGCGCAGGCCCGCGCGCTCGTCGCCAAGCACTTCGGCGCGTGGGCCGGCGCCAAGGCCCCGGCCGGAGCGGGCGCGGCGCCCGCGTCCAAGGCCAAGACCGCCGTGTTCCTGCTCGACCGGCCGAAGTCCAGCCAGGTGTCCTTCTATCTCGGCAACGCCGCCATCCGCGAGGACAACCCGTCGTACTTCGACCTGCTCCTGGCCAACCAGGTCTTGGGCGGCTCCTTCTCCTCGCGGCTGATGCGCGACCTGCGCGAGGAGCGCGGCTTCACGTACGGCGTCCGCAGCCGCCTGCAGCATCGCCGCGCGGCGTCCTTGTTCGTGGTCCGCACGCCCGTGCGCAACGAGGTGGCCTCCGACGCGCTCGACGGCATCCTCGGCCACCTGCGCCGCCTGCGCAAGGACCTGGTCAGCCCCGCCGAACTCGACCAGGCCAAAGCGTACCTGTCGGGCTCCTTCGCCCGCGCGTTGGAGACGCAGGACGGCGTGGCCGAGGCCGTCCTCCACCTCAAGCTCCAGCGCCTGCCGGCCGACTTCTACGACACCTACGTGCAGAAGATCCAGGCCGTCACCCCTTCCGGCGCGCGGCGCGCGGCGCTGACCTTCATCCGCCCAGACGAGCTCGTCATCGTCGCGGTAGGCGACGCGTCCGTGGTCAAAGCCGCCTTAGCGAAGTTCTCGAAGTCGCCCGTGGTGATGGTGGACCAGGACGGGGAGTAGATGCTCCCGGCCCTCCTGGCGGCGGCGGCGCTCTCGGCCGCCCTCTTCACCGCGCGCCTGCCTCCGGGTCCCGAGTTCCTCCTGCCGCGCCGCGGCGGCTACGCCCTGTTCCAGGCCGGCTGGGCGCTGTCCGCCTCGCCCGCCGCGCGCCTGACCTTCTCGATCGTCGTCACGGCCGCGCTGTTGGGCGCCGTCGCGTGGATCCTCCGCGGCCTCTGGCCCGCCAAGTCCAAGCGCCCGCGCGGCGCGCGGGCCTGGGCCGGCTGGGCCCTCGGCCCGCTCTTCGCCTTCGTATTCGCCTGGCGCCTGCGCGGCGCCATCCTCGACCTCGTCCAGCTCGTGTGGTTCCCCTACGGCTCGCTCGACGCGCGCGAGCCCCTCGTCGCCTTCCTCCTGCTCGCCGCCGTCTTCGCCGCCGCCGTGAAGGCCGCCATGGCCTGGACCGGCGGCCGGCGCAAGCTCGCGACCCAGCTCCTCGCGGGCTTGCTCGTCGCCGACGCCGCGGGCGTCGCCGCGCGCCGTTATCACCGCATCGGCGAGCCTTTCCCGCTGGAAGCCTCCTCCAAGACCGCGTACGTGGCGCTCACGACCGATAAAGAAGGGCCGGGGCGCGACGTGTACGTGATGAGTCCCGGCGCCTTCGGCAAGGACCCGCGTCCGGACTACTACCGCCGACTCACGGGACCGCGCACGGCCCACACCTTGCCCGCGCTGAGGGCCCTCTACCAGGCCGAGACGATGCGCTGGGACGCCGACGGCCTGAGGGGCGCCCTCCTGCTGGGCGCGTCGCTGGGCGACGGGCTGGCCCACTCCCTCCTGCTCTCTCATCTCGAGTCGGTCCGCCCGTCCGCGGCCGCGCTGGCCGCCGTCGGCGCGCTCGCCGACGAGACCGCCTATCGGGTCGGGCCGCTCGCCGCCGCGCGCATCGCCCGCGCCTACGCGCACCAAGGCGACCCGGAGAAGGCCAAGCTCTGGGCCGAGGCGGCCACTATCCCGGCGGGGCTCCTCGGTCTCGAGGACTCCGGTCCGCTGAAGCCCGGGAAGGTGTCCGGCTCCATCAAAGGCCCGACGGCCCTGAAGGTCGCTCTCTACAGGCGACCCGACGCCGCCGCCCCCTACGCGCTCGACGCCGCCGCCTTCGTCGCCGCCGCCGACCCGGACATCAAGGGCCGCTTCCAGTTCGACGGCCTCGCCGCCGGCCGCTACTTCATCGCCGCCGCCTTCCCGTCCGACCCCCAAGGCCTGACCGCCGACGTGGTCGTCACCGGCCACAAGGGCGACATCCTCCTCGACAAGAAGCGCGCCGACGTGAAGCTCGCGGACATCGTCATCCGAGTCCGATGACCCTGGCCTTGCTCCTCGCCGCCGTCGCCTTCGCCGGTCCGGCCGAAGAAGTCGTCGTCTACCGCGACGGGGCCCGCCGCGTCAACGAGTTCCTCGCTTCGCGTCCCGACGTGTTCCCCGCCGCGAAGAGCGCCCCGTCCCGCCTGCTGGGCGCCGACGAGCGCGAGGAGGCGCGCGCCGCCTGGAAGGCCATGTCCGAGTACGTGCTGGCCTTGGACTCGGTCGCCAAGGCGCACAAGGACTGGTGGAAGCTCTCCGGCCCCGCCCGCGCCGACGCCCTCCTGATATCCGCCGCGTCCTATCTCGCCGGCTACCGCGCCGCGCTGGACTTCCTCGACCGCGTCGAGAACGAGCCGGCCCTCCATCCCTTGCTCGACGAGCCCGCCCCCGACACCGGCCTGCCCGCCGGCACCTTCTCCCGCTTCAAGTTCCGCTTCCTCAACGTCGCCCGCGCCGCCGAGTTCGCCGCCCTCCAGGCCCAGCTCACCGCCTTCCCGAGCGCGGCCTACCCCGACCTGCTCAAGGCCGTGGAGGAGGACGGCAAGCGCATCTTCGCCCACGGCGGCGGCCGCGGGCCGACCCTCACCGCCAAGAACGGCCTCAAGATCATCGAGTCCGCCGCCTTCGCCGCGTGGTTCCCGGTGCAGACCGGCGTGTCCGAGTGGATGGGCGACACCAAGGTACACCGCAAGGACCGCTCCTTGGTATCCCCGAAGCAGATCGAAGCGCTCACGGCCAAGCTCGAGCCCGGCGACATCCTTCTCGAGCGCCGCGAATGGTACCTCTCCAACGTCGGTCTGCCCGGCTACTGGCCTCACGCCGCGCTCTACGTCGGCACCCCCGAGCAGCGCAAAGCCTACTTCGGCCCCGACTTCGAAGCCAAGCTCTCGTCGCGCGCTCCCGCCGCCTACCGGCAGTCTCTCGCGGGCGAGCACGGCCATCCGTTCCGCGTCGTGGAAGCCATCAGCGAAGGCGTCTCCTTCACCACGATGGAGCATTCGGCCGACGCCGACGCCGTCGCCGCCCTGCGCCCGCGCCTCTCCAAGACCGAGAAGGCCGAAGCCGTCCTGCGCGCCTTCGCCTATCAGGGCCGTCCCTACGATTTCAACTTCGACTTCACCACCGACGCCGCTTTGGTGTGCACCGAGCTCGTCTTCAAGAGCTACGAGCCGACCAAGAGCCTGACGGGTCTGAAGCTCCCCGTCGTCCGCATGCTCGGCCGCTTCGCCACCCCCGCCAACCTGGTGGCGAAGATGTTCGACGAGGAGCACGGCAAGCCCGGCGCCCAGCTCGACTTCATCGCCTTCCTGGACGGCAACGAAAGACTCAACGGCGCCGTCGAAGCCGGCGTCGACGAGTTCCGCCGCTCCTGGACGCGCCCGAAGTGGCACATCATCACGGCCGCCGCGCCCGCGCCGTAGCAGGTAATACCTTCCCATGGCGGTCGCATCACGGACATAGACCACCTGCTAACTTATTACGATAAGGCCATGAAGAGGTCCTGCGCGGCGCTCGTCGGCATGCTCGTCCTGGCGCCCGCCTTGAGCGGCGCGGCGGCCATCGACCTGCACGCGCACCTGTTCATGGACGCCGTCCTGACCGGCGTGTTCCACGGTCATCCGACGGAGCGGCCGGCCAAGGTCCGGAGCCGCAAGGCGCGCTTCTCCAATCAGGTCAGTCTCAAGGACCTCGAAGAGGCCGACGTGCGCTTGGTGGGGACGGCGCTGTACGCGCCCGCGGTGCTTTCCCAGCTGCGCGGCGGCAACAAGCGCACCTTGCTCGCCCAGATCGACGCCGTCGAAGACTGGGTGAAGCGCCATCCGCGCGTCTCCATCGTGCGCTCGCCGGAAGAGGCCGAGGCGGTGCTCCAGTCCAAGGAGTGGCGCCTGGGCGTCATCTTGTCGGTCGAGGGGGCGGGCGGGGCCGATACGGTCCAGCGTCTCGACGCGTTGTGGGACCGCGGCGTGCGGATGCTCACCATCACGCACTTCAAGGACACGAAGTGGGGCGGCACGGCGGACGTGACGTATTGGCCGCGCTCGACCTGCCGGCCCGGCGGCAAGGGCGAGGTGAAGCGGAGCATCTACGGGCTCTCGACCCAGGGCCGGTTCATGCTCGAGCATGCGGTCCAGAAGGGGCTCTTGCTCGACCTCACCCATTCCAGCGACCAGACGGCGCTCGACATCGCCAAGGTCAAGCCCGCCTTACCTCTCTTGTTCACCCACCAGGGGGCCCGCGAGCTGACGCCCTGCGAGCGGATGATATCGCCGGAGCTGCTGCGCGAGGTCAAGCGCAGCAAGGGGATGGTGGGCGTGACCGTCGCCTCGAACTACGTGGGCGACGACATGGCGGGCTTCCTGGCGCACGCCAAGGCCATGGCGCGCGAGGCGGGGCCGGACGCCATCGCGTTGGGGACCGACTACAACGGCATGATCGGCCGCATCGAGGGCGCGGCGGACTCCTCGGGCTTGCCGACCATCCTCAAAGAACTGCGGTCCGCGGGGATCCCCGCGGACCGCAGCGCCGAAGCCATCGTCGAGATGTGGAAGCGGTCCCTTCAGGTCCGGCTTCTGTCGCCCGTGCGCGGCCGCGACTAAAGCCTTGCGGCCCGCCGCCGGTCAGTGCCGCTCGTAGTAGAAGCCCACGTCCTTGGCGTCGTCCGGGTTGATGAGCAGCAGCTCATCGGTCGTGAAGAACGGCTTCCAGTTCACGATGTCCACGAACACGGCCAGGCGGGAGAGGATCTGGTCGCGGCCCTTCACGGAGGACTTCTCCTGGAAGGTGAAGATGCCGGGGAGCTTCTCGGTCATCTGGTAGACGCCGACGACGTCCTTCTGGTCGAAGGTCGCGAGCTGGTCCTTGGAGAGGACGGTGTTGACGTCCTTCCTCAGGTAGTCGTTGCCGGAGTTGTCCTTGGTGCCGAAGTAGTTGCCGGGGACGAACTTCTCCCAGGTGGAGCTCACCTTGCCGTCGAAGGTGACGGTCTCGGCGACGGCGCCGCCGCGCTCGGAGCGCTTGAGGACCGCGCCGACCAAGGAGTCGCTCTTCTTGAGGACGATCTCGCTGCTGTAGCTGGAGTCGACCTCGACGTCGCCGTTGGCCGCGGCGCGCAGCGGGCGCAAGGTGTAGCGGAGGGGGGAGGCCTCCTCCACCTTGTAGAGGTACATGCGGGGCACCCACTTCGTGATCTCCAGCCGCTCCGGGCCGGGGATGTACGGGAGCCGCGTGTACTCGGCGAGGATGGCGTAGGACACGGCGGGGTTCGCCGGGTCCTTCTTCACGATGAGGGCCATCACGTCGGGGCCCGAGAGCAGCTGCGAGGAGCCGCCCCACGAGCCGGCCGGGAACGTCGCCGACGCGACGGAGGCGACGAGCGTGACCGCGACGGCGATGGCGGAGAGTTTCAGGTTTTTCATAAGCCCCTTAGAAGATGCCCTTGAAGATGAGGTACGGGAGCAGGAGGTAGAGGAAGCTGTCCCGGATGAGGTAGTAGAGCACCACCACGGCCACCATCTTCCAGCCGTACTTCTGGTAGGCGCTCTTCACGCGGGCCTTGAAGCCCATCTTGGGAGCCATGCGGAGGTCGGGGTGCACCCCGTCCAGCGCGCGCTCGGCCATGATGTCGGTCTGCGCCGTGCCCTGGTAGAACCGCAGCAGCATGTCGCGGCTGATGGCGGGGACGAGGTGCTTGTCCTCGTTGACCACGCGGTCCGCGTAGAGCTCCAGCAGCTGGTCGGTACGCTTCTTCACGGCCATGGAGCCGAAGAGGCGGTAGAGAGGACCGCCGATGCCCTCCTGGGCCGCGCGGACGCGGTTGCCCTCGCGCAGGCGCGCGAAGTCGTAGGCGGTCATGTAGTCGCGGCCGGGGGCGTAGGTCGAGAACATGCGGTCGAACTCGGCCATGTCCACGTCGCCGGGCGTGAGGCCCTTGTCGTTGCCCGTCGGGGCGTAGATGCGCGTGGTCGACGGACCCTGCGCCTGGACCATGTTGGGGACGTAGATGGCCAGCGGGTTGAAGAGGATGCCCGCGTTCCAGCGGCCGCGGATGCCCAGGCCCCGCTGGGTGCGATGCCCGAAGATGACGTGGGAGATGAGCGCGGTCTTGAACGCGCTGATCCTGCCCAGGCCGTGCTCGTTGAGGACGCGGTAGGAGTGCCAGACGCGCGCCACGGGCTGGGCGGCGTCCTTAGGGACCAGGAACCAGTAGCGCCGCTCGATGGCGGTCGCGCCGGGCGTCGCGCGGCCTTCCTGCGTGGCCGTCGGGTAGCCCTCGCGCATGCGGTTCTGCAGGGCGATCTTGAGGAGGCGCATGTCGTTCTCGTACGTCTTGTTCGCCTTGACCACGCCGAGCGCGGCGACGGCCGTCACGGCGGCGAACAGCGCCACGACGGGGTTGGAGCCCATGAAGGTCCAGGCCATGTAGCCGAAGCCCGCGGCCGCGCCCTTGGCGCCCAGAGAGCCCATGGCCGCGCTGGCGCGCGCCCACTTCTCGCCGAGGAACAAGGTCGGGAACATCGAGCGGCGGCTGTCGGTGTAGACGCTCTGCCAGGCCTTCTGCATGAAGCGCCAGGCCAGCAGGCGCTTGTAGTAGAGGAGGATGGGCAAGGTCAGCCCCACCAAGGCGACCGGCACGAGGGTGAAGGCGGAGACCGCGACGGCGGCCCACGCCGAGAAGGCGGTGAAGGTGCCCAGCAGCGCCAGGCGCGTCGTCGCCTTGAGGATCTTCGACGAGTTCGCGTTGGCCTGGTCGAGCAGGCGGACGGGGAAGGTCTCGACGTCCTTCCACGGGGCGAACCAGCGCGTCACGCCCTCCATGGACGCGATCACCGCTTCGCCGTGGGGCAGGCCCTTCATCGCGCGGGCGATGACGCCGCCCATGCCGCCCGAGTGCC
>CAZTZW010000028.1:0-2110 GCA_964618085.1 uncultured Elusimicrobia bacterium | reverse complement strand
TCCATGCCTTCGTAGGTGTAGTCCTTGTGCGTGTAGTACTCGGTGAGGTGGCGGTTGCTCTTCACGCGCCGAGGCGCGTTGAGCACGAACTGGTAGAACTGGGTGAAGCCCAGGGCGAAGCCGGCGGGTTTGGGCTCGGCCAGGATGCCGATGCCCGCGTCGACCTTGTCGACGTCGCCCTCGAACTTGACCTCGAGCGCCTTGGCCATCTCGACGTCGCCGCCGGTCAGCTCCAGGAAGCTCTTCACGGGCGGCTCGCCGACGGAGCGGCGGAACTCGTTGTAGGAGCCCGTGCCGTCGGTGCGCTCGCGGAAGGTGTCGGCCTCGGCCAGGTCCATCAGCTTGTCGTGCTGCTGGTCGCGGAACTGGGTCAGGGCCTTCGGGAAGTTCTTGAGGGTGAGCGCGCCGGCCGATTTCTTGACGAAGGAGTAGGCGAGCACGTCGTAGCCGTACTGCTCGACGATGGGGCGCGTGTTGGAGTGGATGAAGTCGATGAGCTCGCGGCGGCCGAGCAGGCGGTCGGAGCCGGGCTCGATGAACTCGTGGTCGCTGAGGATCATCTCGTGCAGGCGGTAGACGAAGCGGAAGTGCTTGGGCACCTGGAACGGGCCGTCGTGGTGGTCCCAGGAGGAGCCGGGCATGCCCCAGATGACGTCGTTCTTGGAGATGGGGCGGATGAGCTTGGCGAACCACGGGTGGCGGTACGAGTAGCGCATCAGGTAGGCCTTGAGCTTGGGCCCGATGAGGCCGTAGTACTCGGCGTGCATGCCTTCCTGCAGGGTCGGGTGCTGCAGCAGGTCCTCGGTCCACTCCGTGGTGTGGATCTGGGCGGTGCTGGCGACGTTGATCTTGCGCGCGTAGTCGAAGAGCTTCGCGTCGTCCCAGCTCGGGTTGAACTTCTTCAGGTGGTCGACGATGTTGTTGTGGTTGACGACGAAGGCCCAGTGCAGGAAGGAGAGCAGCGGTTGTAGTTGTTGATGAAGCCGGAGTGGTCGATGCCGGGCTTGGTGGGGTGCGGCGGCAGGTGGCCGTTCTCGTCGAGCTTGAACTTGCCGTCGGTCAGCGTGCGCAGCGGCAGCTGCTCCGCCTCGTTGGTGCCGTAGATCTGGGCCTGGATCCAGGCCTGCGTGCGCTCGTTCATCGGCGTGGGGCGGCCGTTGTCGGTGACGCGGGTCGGGTCCTTGGTGGTGCGGTCGAGCAGGGCCTCCTTCTCGGGCCAGTTGTCGCTCGCGTTGCGCGGCATCTTGTGCGGGTTCTGGTCGATGGGGTCGCGCTTGGTGTTGCCGCCGAAGTTGTGGAACTGGAACTGGATCCAGCCGCCGGCGAGGTCGTTGAGGATGCCGGCCGGCTTGACGATGTCGCGCCCGGTGTTGGGGTCCACGTCGCGGTGGCGCAGCTTGCCCACCTCGCGCGCCGAGGGCGTCATGTTCTCGACGTCGGGGCGGACCTTCTTGGGGGGGATGTTGGAGCCGAAGCGCGTCATCTCCGCGCCCATGCGCGGGTTCTCGCGGTCCAGCGCCCACGAGCCGTCGGCGGTGTAGCCGCGCTTGGCCTGCTCGGGCTCCTGGCCGACGGGCCGGATGTCGTTGGAGGCGTAGTCGTAGGGGTTGGTGAGGGCGCCGGAGCGCAGGAAGCGTATCTTGCCGATGAGGTAGAGGAGGCCGAGCTTGGTCGGCCACTTGTCCCAGGACACGCGGCGGTTCGGGTCCTTGGCGAACTTGAGGTTGGCCCACTGGACGACGTTGTAGATGGCGTTCCAGTAGACGAACATGACGGGGCTGATGCCCATGCGCGAGGAGCGCGGCGCGAACATCTCGGGGTTGTTCTCGGGGGAGACCGGGCCGCGGCGGCGGCGGGCTGGACGGGCGCGGCGGGCGTCAGGCCCGTGCCGCGCTTGGCGCCGTCGGCGCCGGGCGTGACGGGGGAGTCGGAGGGGGCGACCAAGGCGCGGCTGGACCAGAAGCGCTCGAGCGTCGAGCCCTGCTCGGCGGCGGGCCGGCCGGGCTCCTGAAGCGCGGCCTCCAGTTCCTGGCCGGAGGCGATGGCCGTCGGGGCGCCGGCGGCGGGCGCTGCGGCGGGGGCGGCGAGGACGGCGGGCAGCGCGGCGGGC
>CAZTZW010000027.1:9418-14589 GCA_964618085.1 uncultured Elusimicrobia bacterium | reverse complement strand
AGCCCATGCCCAGCTTCTCGGCCGCGTCCTTGTCGATGACCTTCACCGTCACGCCCGAGCCCTTGAAGGTCTCGGCGAGGTCGGCCAGGCTCTGCGGCGTCTTGTCGGACGGGCCGCGGTTGACGAGGTCGCGCGCGAGCGCGACGGCCTCGGCGTACAGGGCGGCCTTGGCGACGGCCTTCTCGGCCCCGACGCGGCCGGCGGCGTCCACGGCCACGGCGGCCTCGGTCAGCACGGGGGCGTCGCCCTTCTTGTACTCCTCGTAGGTGTAGGAGCCCAGGAGCAGGCCCTCGGCGGCCGCCTGCACGTGCTCGGCGCCCACGAGGGCGAGCTTCTCGCGCTTGGAGCGCAGAGCCTTGGCCAGACCGCCGCAGGCGCGGCGGTACGCTTCGGGGGTGGAGCCCTTCTTCTTGCCCAGGCCGACGGCGTACACGCGGCGCGCCTGGCCGAACAAAGTCACGTCGACGCGGCCGAGCTCGCCCGCGCCGCCCTTGAAGGCCTCGGCCTTGAGCGCGGCGTCGAGCGCCTTCTTCTCAGGGGCGGGCAGCAGCTTGGCGCCGGCGATGGACAGGTCGTCGTACGCGAAGACGACGACGTCGCGGCCGTCGGCGGACAGGTTCTTGAGCGGAAGCGTGTTCACGGCGATCATGGGCGTTTCTCCTCGTGTACCAGATAGGGTGCGACCAGCGCGGCCAGGGACGCGCCCGCGAGCGGGCCGACCCAGTAGACGTAATGATAGGACCAGAAACCGGAGGCGATGGCCGGGCCGAAGGCGCGCGCCGGGTTGAGCGCGGCGCCGGTGAGCGGGCCCGCGGCCAGGCCGCCCAGCAAGGTGGCCGCGCCGATGGCCAGCGGCCCGCGTCGCTTGGCGGCGCGGGAGTCCACGGAGGCGGCGACGGCGCAGGCCAGGAAGAAGGTGAACACGGCCTCCACGAGGGTCGCGGCCCTGTAGCCGATGTTCGTCAGCGCGCAGGCGCCCACGGAGATGGGCGGGTCGAGCAGCTCGGGGCGCCCGGCCAGGGCCGCGCGCAGGAACAGTCCCGCGCAGGCCGAGCCCAGGAGCTGGGCGGTCAGCGCGAACACGGCCTGGAGGGTCCCGATGCGCTTGAAGCCGAGGTCGGCCAAGGTCAGGGCCGGGTTGAAGCGCCCGACCGCGCCGGGGAAGGAATGGAACGCCGCGACGGTGGCCGCCGCGTACGCCAAGGCGATGCCGGCGGGTCCGAGACGCCCCCCCGTGAGCGCATCCATGCACACGGCGCCGGCGGCCCCCAGAACGAGGCAGAAAGTCCCCGAAAGCTCCGCGGCGAACGCGCGTAACCCGACCATCCGCCGAGGATATCAAAAATAGGATAGGGGACAGGCACCTAGCCTACATCCCCTGTCCCCTATCCTTCCTAGAAGCGGAAGGAGCCGGTCATCAGGTGGGAGTCGCCGAGGAAGCCGGCGGGGGCCCAGGCGTAGTCGAAGGTCAGGCGCTGGAAGATGAGGCCGGCGCCGAAGGTGGGGCCGGCGATGCTCCCGACGTCGCCCGGGCGCAGGCGCCCGTCGTAGCCGCCGCGCACGGCGGCGGCGACGCCCGACTGCAGGGACGCGCGCCACTCGAAGCCCAGGCAGGGGTAGACGCCGCGGTCGCGCGGGGCGACGAGGTCGAAGGAGACGGTCATCCCCTTCAAAGGGGCGATGGCGGTCGCGGCGGCCAGCTCCAGGGGCAGCGGATCGGAGGCTTCGTTGAACTTGATCTTGCCGCCCGCGTTGCGCACGGTGCCGGCGACCGTCCAAGGCACGTCGCCGGGCAGGAAGCCGCGCCAGCGCAGGCCCGCGTCCATGGCGCCGGTTCCCGCCGAGCGCGATATCTTCGTCGAGATGTACTTCACGGTCACGCCCGCGTCGACGGTCCGGGTCATGGCCGCGCCCCAGGAGACGCCGGCCGCCAGGTCGCGCGGGGAGACGCTGTCGCCGGTCGGGGTGCCGGTGTTGTCCACTTCGGCGAAGCGGCCCGAGTTGTGGTAGATCATGGAGACCGCGATGGAGCCGATCTGGTCGGGCTGCAGCTCGCGCTCGCGCCGGGAGCCCTTGCTCGGGCCGGAGATGGGCATGCCGAAGGTCATCATGTCTGTGAAGTCGGACTGGAAGGAGGCGGCGTGGGTCAGCGAGGCGTGGCGGAAGCGCAGGCTGGCCAGGCCGGCGGGGTTCCACCAGGCGGCCGTCGCGTCGTCGGTCGCGGCGCGCACCGCGCGGCCCATGCCGGCCGCGCGCGCGTCCGAGGCCATCTTAAGGAACTCGGCGGCGCTGGTGCCGGCCTCCGAGGCGCCGAACGCCGCCCGCGCCGGCCGGGCCGGGAGGGCGAGGAGGACGGCGAGGAGCAGGGGCCTCATCGTTCGATGGCGAGCTTGAGCAGCGCCGTCGCGTCGTCGATCGCGGAGCGGACCCGGGCGTAGTACACGCCGCTGGCCACGCGGCGTCCCGAGCCGTTGGTCCCGTTCCACACCTGGCGGCCGGCCGAGGAGCCCGAGAAGGAGAGGTCGGCCACGGCCTCTCCGGAGCCGGTGAGGATGCTGATGGTGCCCGCCGCGGGCAGGCGGTCGAAGACGATGCCCGGCCCGTCGAACTTGCCGCCGCTCCCGGGCTTCCACGGCACCGGGTAGGCGCGCACGCCGTTGAGGCTGGTCCCGACGGTGGCCGGCGCGAAGAGGGCGAAGACGGAGAAGTGCGGCGTCAGGCCGACGGCGCGCTTGTTGGAGGGGTCGAGCGTGGTGGGCAGCTCCTCCCAGCGGTTGACCGTCGTGTTGAGGGTGTGCATGCGCAGGGCCCCGACGGGCAGCGGCGGGCTCGAGCCGTCGATGAGGCTGTCCCCGTTGGAGTCGTCGTAGGCGATGGACACCGTGGCCGAGGAGCCGAGGGTCGCGGTGAAGGGCAGTCCCCCCACCACCGGGACGATCTCGACGACGGAGTTGGCCACCAGAGTGAGCCCGTCCGGCGGAGCGTTGATCCCGGCGTCGAGCGCCGCGGGCGTGATGCGGATGGGAGCGGCGGCTGGGTTGGCGGAGACGTAGATGACGGCGGGCGCGCCGAAGGCCGCGGGCGGCAGGCCGACCTGGACGCGGTTGTTGGGGGCGGAGGCCGACACCGTGCTGACGAAGTTGCCGTTGTACTCGGCCAGGGCCTCCGCCGCCGTGTAGGCGCGGCTGAAGAGGCGCACGGCGTCCACGCGGCCGATGAAGCCGCGGTCGTAGGAGGCCGCGGCGCTCTGGCGGTTGCCGATGGAGATGTCGTGGGCGATGTTGTTGCGCGGCGGCGTGACCGCGACGGCGTTGGAGAGCTGGCCGTTGACGTACAGGCTCGCCAGTCCCGTGCCCGTGTCGTAGGAGCCGACGAGGTGGGTCCACGCGTTGGCCGGCAAGGTCGTCGTCGCGGTCGCGATGAAGCCGGGCTTGGCCATGAAGCGGAAGCGGCTCGCGGAGACCTCGAGCGCCCAGCTCTCGGCGCCGCCGTCGCCGCGCACGACCACTCCCGCGCCGTTGGGCTGGGCGGTGGTCGTGGGATAGGCCCACGCCACGACGGTCACGTTGCCGGCGAAGTTGAAGGCCGCGGCGTCGGGCACGCGTCCCAGGCCGTGGCTGAGCCCGGAGGACGCGAGCGCCGTGCCCAGTCCGGGCGGGCCCGCGGCGTAGGTGGGCGTGGACGTGCACGAAGCCGTCAGGCAGGTCAGCAGGGCCGCGTTGCCGTTGCTCGAGAGGTCGGGCGAGACGCCGGGTGAGCTCTCGTCGAAGTGCCACATGCCGACCAGCCCGGTGCCGGAGGCGTACGGCGTCCCCCCCGTCGTGTTCTGGGTGATGCCGGCGTTGACGGTCGTGGCGACCGAGCCATAAGAGAGGAAGCTCGTCGTCTCCTGGCTGCCGCTGATGGCGCGTACGCGCGCGAAGTAGTTCGTTCCCGGGAGCAGGTTGACGGCGGTCGCTTGGGTGCCCGTGGTCGGGATGGTGGCGATGACGACCGCGAAGGCCGCATCGGTGGAGACGTTGAGCTCGTAGAACGTGTAGCCCGGGTTGCCGTTGGCCGACCAGGCGAAGGTGATGCTCGTGGAGTGGATGGCGGGCGTGGTCGGGACGGTGGGCGCGTTGGCCCGGGTGAAGATGAAGGCGCTCGAGCGCAGGCCGGGGCCCGACGGGGTATTGGCCTCGACCTCGGCGCCGACGGACGTGTTGACGCTGATGGTCGTGGAGGTGAATGTCAGGGCCGGGCCCGTGTAGAGCACGGGCGAGCCGCCCGCTCCGTAGAGCGTGTAGCTGGTGGCGCCGGGTACCGAGGTCCAATCGTAGCGGACCGAGGAGTTCGAGAGGGCCGTCGCGGACAGGTTGGGCGCCGTGGGCCGCGTGACGAGCCCGCCGCTGAGGAAGGCCGTGCCCGTCCCGCCGAAGAAGTCGCTGGAGCGCCCGCTGAAGGCGCGCACGCGCACGAAATACGTGGTGCCGAGGGAGAGGCCGCCGATGCCGATGGAGGTCGCGGTATGGGCGGCGCCGATGGTCGCGGCCGTGGACCACGGCGTCGCGAAGTTGTCGGCCGAGTAGGTGACCTCGTAGCGCGTGTAGGTGGGATTGCCGTTCGCGTTCCAGGAGACGGTGAAGCTTCCCGAGGAGATGGCGGTGAAGGATATCGCGGTCGGCACCGCGGCCAGCGTGTACACCGTGGCGGCGGGCGACAGGACGCTGGTGCCCCAGACGTCCGTCGTCTTGATGGAGCGGGTGCGCAGCTGGTTGGGGCCTCCGGCGAAGTTCTCGCCGACGCTGACGGTCGGGTGGGCGAGCGGCCCGGGAGGGTTGACGTCCAGGCCGGTGGCGGGGTCGACCAGGGTGTAGGTCACGGCGCCGGAGCCGGGCGGCGGGCAGAAGCTCGCCGGGGCCGACCAGGACCAGGTCGCGTCGGTGGTCGTCGTGGGCGTTCCGGCGAAGCCCTGCGGCGGCGACGGGGCCGACGTGTCGCGGCTGACGACGAGGGTGGACGCGATGGCGCTGACGCTGAAGGTGCTCTGCGCCAGGTAGATCCAGCGCGAGTTCGCGGTCCAAGCCTCGCCGGGGACGTAGGTGAACGGGCCCTGAGAGCGCGTGGCCGGGGTGGACGGCGTATAGGAGCCGGCGACCGTGGAAAAGGAGACGCCGCCGTTGGAGGAGTAC
>CAZTZW010000027.1:6232-9408 GCA_964618085.1 uncultured Elusimicrobia bacterium | reverse complement strand
GGTCGCCGGTCTCGAGGCGTTCGTTCTCGCTCCAGGTGGCGTTGAACTCGAGCGCCACGTCGTCGTCGCTGAGCGCGGAGATGAGAACGCGCACTTCGTCCAAGTTACCCGTGAAGTGCTCGCCGCCGCCGGAGAAGCCGCCGATGGTGCCGCTGGCCGAGAGCGGGTGCAGGGAGAACGAGTTGGTGCTGGTGGCCACGACCGAGTTGATGAAGCGCCCGTCGATGTAGAAGCGCCGGTCGTTGCCGTTGCGGCGCACGACGTGGATGAGGTGCCAGTTGCCGTCGTTGAGGCCGGAGCCCTGAGCGGTGTCGGTCAGGCCGACGTCGCGCGAGTCGAAGTGGCGCAGCGCCGCGCCGCTGAGGCCGAAGCCCCAGAACTGCGACCCGCTCTGCGCCGAGAGCACGCGCTGGTTGCCGCCCGCGCTGGTGCGGATCCAGGCGGTCAGCGTGTAGGTCGGCGGGAGGTCCCAGTCGATGGTCGGACCGCTGGAGATGGACATCTGCGCGCCGTTGAACGTGCCCATGTTGTTGAAGCGCGCGGCGTCGAGGGTGCTGGCTCCGAACGGGGACGTCGCGCCGGTGGCGGGCGGGGCGATGGGGCAGGCGCCCAGGGATACGGGCACGCGGCTCAAGCCCCCGTTGAGGCCCAAGGTGTCGGCGCACGTCGTGGCGTTGTAGACGCAGTGGCCGAGGCCGGTGACCTGGGTGCCGTTGGGGTCGGCGTACTCGTAGTTGAACTTGCGGCAGGTGCCGCCGCAGCCGGCGAAGCACTCGTGGGTGATGGTCACGCCCGAGTCGAAGCGCCAGAGGGCGCGCGTGGAGCCCGGGACGATGCCGAGGCGGTCCCTGCCGACCTTGAGGCCGACCGGGTCGCTCATCTCGACGCGGACCTGGGGCGCGGGATGGCGGGTGTTGCTCCCTGCGGCGTACGTCCCGTCGCATTGCAGGACCTGGGGGGCGAAGGTGGTGGCGGCGCGCGCCGAGACGGCGGCGAGGAGGACGGCGGCGGCTAAAGAGAGTCCGGGCATGCCTTTCCTATAGGGAAACATACCCCCGGCCTATTACGCATTCATTTCAGGCGGGACACGTACGCCAGGGCCTCCTCGCGAGTGCGCACCTTGCCCGTGGCTTGGGCCTCGCGCAGGGCCTCGAGGACCTCCCCGACCTTGGGACCGGGCTGGAGGCGCAGGACCTTCATGACCGCCGCCCCGTCGAGCAGGCGCTCGGGCACCGGCCCCGGCCCCGGCTCCAGGCCGCGGCGGAGGAGGAAGGAGACGAGCTGGAGGTGGCGCACCGTCTTGCGCTCGTCCTCGGCTTTCAGCCGCCCGAGCTCCTTGCCGTCCGCGGAAGGGTCCTCGACGGCGGTCTTGAGCAGGCGCGCCAGCCGCGCCTCGGGCAGGTAGCTGGCGTGGTCGGCCCAGCACACGGCGAGCAGGCCCGGCGCGTCCTCGCCCAGGTCGCGGAACAGGCGGTACACGGCCTTGTCGCTGGCCCCCCCCGCCGAGACGAGATGGCCGGGGCGCAGGTGGTGGCGCACCATGGCGGCGACCGCGTCGATGGCCGCGCGCGAGAAGCGCAGGCGCTTGAGCACGGCGGAGGCGCGCTCGGCGCCGATGACGTCGTGCTCGAAGAAGCGCAGGCGTCCGTCCACGCGCTTGGCGGTCTCGGGCTTGGCGACGTCGTGGAGCAAAGCGCCCAGCATGAGCAGGGCGCGCGGCGGCGCGTCGGCGGGCGCATGGGCGGCGAGGCGCGACCAGAAGGCCTTGGCCTGGGGGCGGTACAGCCCGTCGAACTCCGTCAGCAGGTAGTCCAGGCGCGCGCATACGTCGAGGGTGTGGGTCATCACCCCGCCGGGGCCGTAGTAGCCCTCGGCGCACTTTCGCGCGGGCTCGAGCTCCTCGAGGACCGCGGTCAGCAGGCCGCACTCGTCCATGACCTTGAGCCAGGCGGCGGCCCCGGGGCAGTCCAGCAGGCCGACGAGCTCCGCGCGCACGCGCTCGGCCGCGGGCTGGCGCGCGTCCTGGCGGCGCTTGCGGATGAGCTTCATGGTCGGCTCGTCGATGTGCATCTTCAGCTGCGCGGCGAGCCGGAAGGCGCGCAGCAGGCGCAGCGGGTCATCGGCGAGGATGCGCTCCTCCTCGCAGCGCAGGACGCCCTTGGCCAGGTCGTCGAGGCCGCCGCGCGGGTCGAGGAAGTCGGCCGGCCGCGGCGCGGCGCGCAGCGCCGAGAGGGGCAAGGCGACGGCGTTGAGCGTGAAGTCGCGTCTCAGGAGGTCTTTCTCGATCCCGCCGCCCTGCAGCTCGGCCACGTCCACCTGCAGCGGGCCTTTGGCGTCCTTGGGCAGCACCACGCGGTACACGCCCTCGCGCTCGTCGAGGACCACGAGGGTCCCCTTGAACTCGCGCGCGCACAGGTTCGCGAGCTCCTTGGCGCCGCGGCAGGCCACGTCGAGGTCGCCGAGCGGGCGGCCCAGCACCAGGTCGCGCACCGCGCCGCCGACGAGCCACACGGGCTCCGCCCGCAGGGCCGCGACCCGCCGCAGCACGGCCAACGCCGCCGGCGGGATCTTCGCGGGGCTCAGGCTCGGGCGGGCTGCTTCTTCTTGAGTTCGCGCTCGCGCAGCTCGCGCTTGAGGACCTTCTGCAGCGCGTTCTTGGGCAGGGCGTCGAGCACTTCGACGTCGCGCGGGCGCTTGTAGGCGTCGAGCTTCTCGCGGAAGAACTTCATCAGCTCGGTCTTGTCGGCGGAGGCGCCCTTCTTCAGGACGACGAAGGCCTTGATGGTCTCGTCCCCCTCCTCGTCGGGCAGGCCGACGACGGCGGCCTCCTCGATGGCGGGGTGCTCGAGCAAGGAGGCTTCCACCTGGGCCGAGAACACCTTGAGGCCCTTGATGATGATCATGTCCTTCTTGCGGTCGCGGATGGACAGGAAGCCGTCGGCGTCGACGAGGCCCACGTCGCCGGTCTTGAGCCAGCCGTCGGCGGTGAACGCCGCCTTGGTCGCGTCGGGCAGGTTCCAGTAGCCCTTGGTGACGTTCGGGCCCTGGGTGACGATCTCGCCCTCCTGGCCCTGCGGCAACTCCTTCTCGTCGTCGCCGACGATGCGGATCTTGACGTCGCGGATGGGCGTGCCGACCGTGCCGAAGCGGCGGTCGGAGACGGGGTTGATGGTCAT
>CAZTZW010000027.1:0-6221 GCA_964618085.1 uncultured Elusimicrobia bacterium | reverse complement strand
GGTGAGGCCGTAGCCCTCGCAGATGCCCACGCCGGTGGCGTCCAGGAAGGACTGGGCGACGGCGGGCGCCAGCGGCGCGGCGCCGGAGACGGCGATCTTGACCTTGCGGAAGGCCCACCAGCGCAGGAAGAGGCGGGTCTTCCAGTCCTTGGCCTCGCGCGCGAGCGCCGCGTAGAGCTGGGGCACGCCCGCGAACAAGGTCACGCGGTGCGTCCCCATGGCCTTGAGCCACGGCTTGGCGGGAGCGATGTTGGCGAAGATGACGGTCTTCAGCGTCAGCCGCAGCGTCACCAAGGTCATGATCCACGCGAAGGTGTGGAACATGGGCAGGATGAGCAGGCCCACGTCCCCGCGCACGAGGTTCAGGCGCTCCAGGGCGCCCTCGGCGTTCGACACGAGGTTGCGGTGCGTGAGCATCACGCCCTTGGGGAAGCCGGTGGTGCCGCTGGTGTAGAGGATGGCGCAGACGTCGAGGTCGTCGGCGGCGTCCTCGTGCGTCTCGGTGAAAGCCGTCTCCCGCAGCTTCGCCCAGCCCGGGTCCTCGGTGACCCACAGCTCCTTGACCGAGGGGCACTGCGCGATGGCGCCTTTGACGCCGGGCAGGAACTCGGTCTGCGTGACCACGCCCTTGGCGCCGCAATCCTTGATCATGTAGGCCAGCTCTTCCGGCTTCTGGACCATGAAGTTGATGGGCACGGCGACGGCGCCCAGGCGGGCGGCGGCGAAATAGGCGGCGGCGAAGTCCGGGTCGTTGCGGTGGATGATGACGAGGCGGTCGCCCTTCTGGAAGCCGGCGGCGCTCAGGCCCGCGGCCATGCCGAGCACGTCCCGGCGGAAGCTCTCGAAGGAGATGGAGCGGGCGCCGCAGACGTAGGCGACGCGCTCTCCCCCTTCCTGCGCCGCTCGGTCGAGGAGGCCGTTCAGGGTGGGCATAAGCCCTTTATACCTCTATTTCTGGCGGGGGTCGAGGATGTCGCGGGCGGCGTCGCCCAGCAGGTTCCAGCCGAGCACGAACATGAAGATGGCCGTGCCGGGGATGAACACCGTGTGCCAGTACGCGAAGGCGTTGTCGGGGGTCCCCAGGATCCAGTTGCGCGAGAGGCTGATGAGCTGGCCCCAGTCGGCGTAGCCGACGGGAGCGCCCAGGCCGAGGAAGGACAGCGCGGCGGCCGTGATGACGATGCGGCCCATCGACAGCGACGCCACGACGAGCACGGGGTAGATGGAGTTCGGGATGATGTGGCGGATGAGGATGCGCGCGTCGGAGGCGCCCAAGGCGCGCGCCGCGGCGATGAAGTCGCGCTCCTTGACCGACAGGACGTCGCCGCGCATCAGGCGGGCGTAGGAGGGCCACGACACGACGGTCACGGCGACCATCACGTTGGTCAGGCTGGGGCCGCGCACGGCCACGATGACGACGGCCAGCACGATGTCCGGGAAGGCCAGGATGATGTCGGTGAAGCGCATCAATATCTCGTCGACCCAGCCGCCGAAGAAGCCGGCGATGCCGCCGAGGATGATGCCGATGATGACCGAGACCACGACGACCTGCATCGCGACCTTGAACGCGGTTCGCGTCCCCCACACCATGCCGTAGTACAGGTCGTACTGCTGCTCGGTGGTGCCGAAGATGTGCTCCTTCGACGGCCGCACGGGGTCGGGGCTGTAGCCGGTCTGCGGGATGATGTAGCTGTCGCGCGAGCCGGCCTCGGGCGGGGCGAGCACGGGCGCCAGCGCCGCCACCGCGAGGAAGAAGCCGATGAGGCCGAAGCCCAGCAAGGACATCGGCTTGCGGCGCAGGACCTTCCAGATGCCTTTGAGTCGGCTATTCATATCTCAGCCACCAATTCGAATGCGGGGATCGACCACCGCGTACAGGATGTCGGAGATCATGTTCGCCACGACGAACAGGCCCGCCGCGAGCAAGGTCGAGCCCAGCACGCCCGGCACGTCGAGCTGCTGGGCGGCCTGCACGCCCCAGCGGCCGATGCCGGGGAAGTCGAAGACGGTCTCGGTGATGACGACGCCGCCGAGCAGGCCGATGAAGAGCAGGCTCGACAGGGTCACCACGGGGATGAGGGCGTTGGCCAAAGCATGCTTGCGGATGATGACGCGCTCGGGCAGGCCCTTGGCGCGGGCGGTGCGGATGTAGTCCTTGCTCAGCTCCTCGAGCATGGAGGAGCGCGTGATGCGCAGGAGCAAAGCGACCGAGATGTAGAGCAAGGTCGCCGCCGGCAGGACCAGGTGCTTGAGGACGTCGACGAAGGCGTTCCACTGCCCGTTGAGCAGGCAGTCGAGGCTGAGCAGGCCGGTGTAGGCCCGGAACTCGGCCGCGTGGACGATGACGTCGGTCTCGAGGGTGTAGCGGCCCGGCGGGAACCAGTGCAGGCGCCCGTAGAACACCATCAGGAGCAGGAGGCCGAGCACGAAGCTGGGCAAGGAGTACCCGGTGATGGCGACGAAGCGGGTGGCGTGGTCGACGAACTTGTCCTTGTACACGGCCGAGAGGACGCCGAAGTACACGCCCACGATGAGGATCGGGAAGAACGCCATGAGGGTGAGCTCGAAGGTGGCCGGGAAGAACGAGGTCACGGCCTGGGCCACGGGCATCTTGGCGGTCTCGGAGTAGCCGAGGTCGCCCTGCGCCACCTGCTTGAGCCAGATGCCGTACTGCACGGGCATGGGCTTCCTCAGGCCGTACTTCTCGATGACCGACTCGAGCTGGGAGAGCTGGCGCGGGTCCTTGATGTACAGGGACGCGCGCATCTCCGGCGAGAGGAACTGGAGGCAGGCGAACAGCAGCGCGGTCACCCCGAACATCACGAGGGGCAGGAACGCGAGACGCTTGAGGATGTACTTGGCCATTATTGCTTCGACATCGGGTAGTAGTAGCTGCCGTAGGGCGAGTCGGCGATGATGGGGTTGTGGTACCAGCCCTTCACCCACTCGCGCTGCGTGCGGTAGCGCACCTGGTCGGCGATGACGAAGTTCGGGACCTCTTCGTAGGCCATGTCCTGCAGCTTGTGGTAGATGGCCTTGCGCTTGGCCGGGTCGACCTCGGCGTTGGCGGCGTCCACGAGCTTGTCGAACTCCGGGTTCTTGTAGCGCTGGCGCTCGGGGTAGTCGCCGCGGGAGTGGAGCATCGGGAACGCGAAGTTATGAGGGTCGGGATAGTCCGCGTTCCAGCCCATGACGAACACCGGCAGGTGGTGCTTGTTGGTGGCGTCGAGGAAGGTGGGCCACTCGACGGCGCGCACGTCGATCTTGAACTTGGGGTTGATCTGCTCGATGTTGCGCTTGAGGATCTGGCAGATGGTCTGGCGCGGGATGTTGCCGGAGTTGAAGCTCATGGTGAACTTGAACCCGGTGTCCCAGACCTTGCCCCCCCACGCCTTCTTGAAGTGCTCCTCGGCCTTCTTCAGGTCGTAGGAGTACACCTTGCCCTTGGCGTTGTGGCCGGGCAGGCTCTTCGGGATGACGCCGGTGGCCTGGGTGCCCTTGCCGCGCAGCACGTCGGAGATGAAGCCCTTGTAGTCGAACGCGTAGGCGAAGGCCTTGCGCACGTCCTTGTCGGTGAAGAAGTCCGGGGACACGCCGTTGCCGTCGAGCTTGCCCGAGCCGATGAAGCCGTTGGCCACGGGGTTGATGTCGAAGGTGAAGAACACGACCGGGTTCATCTCGATGGTGGGCAGGTCGTCGATGATCTGCACGCCGGGGATGCCGGTGAGCTGGGAGTGCAGCGGGCGGTCGGCGTAGATGGCGTCGGCGTCGCCGGCCTGGAGCATCAGCTTGCGCGTGCCGAACTCGTTGACGCCCTTGACCACCACGTTCTTGAGCTTGGCCGGCCCGCGCCAGTAGCCGTCGAAGCGGGTCAGGATGAACTCCTTGGTGCGGTGGTCCCAGCGCTCCATCTTGAAGGCGCCCGAGCCCATCGCCTTCTCGTAGAAGGGCGAGGTCTGCTTCTGGGGGTTGTTGTGCTTGATCCAGGTGGCTTCGGTGCCGTCCCAGTCGCCGTTCTTCTTGGCCCACTCCTTCGAGACGACGGGCGAGAAGGACGCGAGGATGGACAGCAGGGGCGCGTACGGGCGCGGCAGGCGCAGGATGAGCTTGTCGCCGGAGAGGCTGACGGCCTTGGTCGCGTCGGCCCACGTCTCGGGGATGACGTTCCCCTTGGCGTCGCGGGTGGACGGGCGGCCGATGAGCGGCTCGAGCAGCAGCGACGACGGGCCGGCCGCGCGGTCGTAGAGCATGAAGCGCAGGATGGAGTAGCGCACGTCCTCGGGCGTCATGAGCGAGCCGTCGTGGAACTTCACGCCCTTGCGCAGCGGGATGGTGTAGGTCTTGCCGTCGGGCGACAGCAGGCCGTTGGCCGCCGTCGGGACCTTCTCGGCCAGCAGGGGCACGAGCTTGTCGGTCGAAGTCTTGTCGTAGTGGAACAGGTACTCGTAGACGTTGAGCTGGATGTTGTGGCTGGCCGTGTCGTACGCCCACGCCGGGTCGAGGCTGTCGGCCTCGGAGATGGTCAGATAGGTGTAGGTGTCGGGGTTCTTCACCGGCGCGGCGGCGAGCGCGGTCACGGGGAAGGAGCCGGCGGACAGGACGGCGGCAAGGAGGAGTCTGATCATGGTGCCGTATTCTAGCACTCTCGGGGCGGGATGATACAGCGCCGCTACCAGGAAGTGAGGACGCCGACCGAGTAGAACGTGCTGGTGGCGTGGAACCGGTTCCCGCGCGCCGTCAGCGTCGGCGCCACGAAATGGCGCACCTCCAGCCGCGGCCGGAAGAAGCGGGTCGGGAACAGCTCGACCCCGGCGCCGATCACGGGGTAGACGCCGTGCCGCACCTTGTTCTCGCGGCCGAGCGAGACGCGGTTCGACTGCAGCAGGTCGAAGGAATGGCTTCCGTCGAACCAATACAGCCCGGCGGCCACGAAGGGCGAGACCAAGGAAGGGTAGAAGAGGTTCTTCTTCAGCCATATCGGCACGAGGTAGCGGGCGGAGCGGCTGTCCACGGAGATCCGCCTGTCGACGGGGTCGGAGGGGTTGACCGCGGTGCTATCCTGTGAATCTCGCAGATAGGCTCCGGCGAGGGCTTCTAGCCCCCAGCCGTTATGTCCGGTCAGGCTCCAGAGCAGTCCTCCCCCCACGCTGCTGTCGAACGCGTGGAGCGTCTGCGTCCGCTTGTTGCGGGTGCCGCCCACCAGGCCCAGCCCGAACAGGCGCCGCTGGCCGATGAAGACGGCGAAGTCGCCGGGCTGCACGGGCAAGCCCGCGCCCGAGCGCGCGCCGGCCTGGTTGGTCAGGGCGGACGACTGGAAGTCCCCGATGCCGCGCACCTCGAGCGTACCCTTCCGGACGCCGGAGGCGTCCATGACCTGGAACAAGTCGCGCTCGTGGATCTCGTGGAGCGTGCCTTTGTCGATCATGACGCGGTCGTTCTGCACGGCGATGATCTCCGCGACGCTCTTCTGCTCGTAGCCGTGGCGCACGCTGAGGGCGCGCAGGACGGCCTCGGGCAGGGCCAACGGCCGGGTCTTCATGAGGTGGACGGGGTCGCCCGGCTTGACGTTCAGCTTCCCCGGCGCGGAGGCCGAGATGTAGTGGGTGTCGCCGGTGCGCGATATCACCGGCCCGATGGTGACGGCGTCTTCTTTCAGCCCCAGATAGAGCGAGCGCCCCGTGACCAGCGGGCGGTCGCTCTGTATGATGAAGTGGGTGCTGCCCCCCTGCTGGTAGGCCTCGATGATGCGCAGCCCGCCCCCGCCCGCTTGCGGGCGCGGGTCGGCGGGGGCGGCGCTCTCGGGCGCCTCCAAGACGCGGCTCTGCGGCGCATCGGCGGCGTGCGCGGCGCGGAACGGGAGCAGCGCTCCAATAAGGAGGAGTTTAATCACAGACTTCATCCTAACAAAGTGCGGCTATCATCTCGCGCGATTTGCACGCACACGACCGTCGCTGACGGAATGATCTCGGCCATCACTGCCGGCCTGCGGCTTCGGCGCCGCCGAAGCACAAGAGGGTCACGCGCTCGGGACTGTTGACGGCGTCCGCCGCAGTGTAATACGTCCTGAATCGATATTCGGACCTCCGTATGACGAGGTCACCCGCCGTCTGTGACTGGACGACGACGCTGTTGCCCAGGTTGCCGGGGTCCGAGGTGGCCATTCCTGAGCAAGGATATTCAGTCGTCGCCATCTGCTGTGCCCAATGCACGGCGTAATAGCC
>CAZTZW010000026.1:0-15550 GCA_964618085.1 uncultured Elusimicrobia bacterium | reverse complement strand
TAGATGTCAGTTATTTTCAACAGCAAAGTGTCCCGTTTAAGCTGATCTTGAACAGACAAAGAAAAAGGGCTCGCGGACTACACCGCGAACCCTTTTCTCGACGACAACTTGCGGAAGATGGTTGCGGGGGCTGGATTTGAACCAGCGACCTCAAGGTTATGAGCCTTGCGAGCTACCAGGCTGCTCTACCCCGCGAGATAAGTGTAGCAAACGTAGCATCACCTGTCCAGCTGTCATCTCCTGATAGAATATTCGTAACTCATGAGCACCGACGACCTCCCCAAAGTTAACGCATCGCACATCCAATCAGCCGAGGCTGAGAGAGCCTTGGAGGCGGTATTGTGCCCGCCAGACTTCATCGCCAGAAAACAAACCCCCGACTATGGGACCGACTACGACGTTGAGCTGTGTACGAATTCCCAAGCGACAAACGTCAAATTTTCCATTCAACTGAAGTCAGCGCAGAACGTAACGGTGGACTCAGAGAAAACGACTATCGCCCTCCAAATCGAGACAAGCCGACTGGCCTATCTCTCAAGGAATCCCTGCGGGGCTTTAATAGCCGTTTATGATGCTGCGAGTAAGCATCTCTTCTATTCCTGGGTGGATGAGCTAATCCAATCGCTCGATTCAAAAGGATCTATCTGGCGTTCACAAGAGACCGTTACCATCCATATCCCGCTGTCGGCTGTTCTAAACAAGTCATCCGCTCAAAACATCCATGAGACTGTGCAAAGGCTCTATCAGAAGATTGGCGGCGAGGCATTGTCTGCGCCCACATCCGCCATATCTTCTGACAAATCTCCCGACGAGCTATTAAGCTTCATGGAGAAGAACGGACTTGAGATGATTTCTCACGGAATGCACCGTGAGGCCATTGAGAGCTACTCATCCATACCTTCCATCAAATGGCGCGATAAGCCCCCGCACCTACTCTGCATCGCTCTCGCATACGAGCACGCAGGTCTCCCCTTACAGGCGCTAACCAACGCCAGAGCATCTCTGGCCTGCGCGGGAGGCTCCCTCAGGCCCGAGGATGCGGCTTTGGCAGAGCGCATAGTGATTAACTCACAGCGGAATATCGGCCAAACCACTCCCGCTGAATATAATGCGGCTCTTCGGAATCTCGGCGCCACCTATGCAAATACGGAGCAGGGGCGCCAAATAGCGCTCGAGCTTATCCTCAAAGAGATGGTCGAGCCTGAAATCCCTCGCGAGAATCGACGAAAGCACGCAGAAGATCTGCTTGCGCGCGCAAGGACGATAGTAACGGATGCATCCGATTGGTCGGAGAAACTTCTACTCGCGCGGATTGAGAATCAAGCCAGCATCCAGGTCATAATCGAAGCGACATTCCAGGTGAACGTCTCTATAAAAACACGGCATCCGATGGAAGCTTCGCGTCGAGCCGAATTCGCCAACAAAGCGATTCAACTATGCGAATCCGCGTCAGGCCGGCTGAAAACTCTTGCGGAGCATGCGAAGAAGGTGAAGCGCTTTGATTTATTCGCGACATGTTGCCTCGAAGCAGCGATGGGCCAATTCAATTTAATGGTCTTACTTTACCTCAACAACCGCACGGCAGAGGATCCGCCGACACTCACAGATAAGAAGGGGATTAACTTCTGTCTCTCAAACGCGAAGCAGGCTGCGGAAATCTTCTCAAGACTCGGAGTAAGCGGCCAGGCTCTGCGTGCACAGCGGCTAGAAGCCGAGATTCTCAGTGCCGCAGGACGCAAAGACGAAGCCGAACGCATTCTGCATGAGGTCCGAAAGAAAGCAGAATCCCTGGGGCTTGACCCAAACGGCTTCCGACTTACAGAGCTCCCAGAGATGCCGTCTTCCGATGATATTAGTCAGAACTTCGCGTCACTGTCCGACCAAGAAGTCGTGCGATTTACCCACAGCATGATAGAAGCCTGGGGCATCCCGAAATCCAGATTCGAGAACGCACTCAAGGATTTTAAAGCAACTCGGATGATTCAACGAGAGAAGCTCTCATGGTGTAAACATCTAGAGATGGTCCAAGATCTGACTCATACGCAGAGCAAATCAACCCACTATGCAATCGACCCCGAAAGACACTGCCGCTGTGTACTGCTGGGGCACGAATCACGCATTGGCTCTCGCGACCCAGATGCACTCGTAACCGCTTTCAAGGCAAACTACTGTTCGGACTGCACCAAACGCGAAATCGAATCTAAGCGCTGAGATCACGCTGGTGCTGGGACTAAATTGACCGCCCTGACGCTCCTCTCACACAACCGCTCACTGAGACCGCACGAGCTCTCTAGAACGGCTACACTATCTAGGTGACCACGCCCCCCGCCGGCTCCGACGACGAGACCGTCCGCATCCGCAAAGCCATGACGCGCTGGAAGGACATGGACGCGGCCGGCAAGAAGATGGGCCGCGGGCTCGGCCGCCGCGAGCTGATCGACCGGGTCGTCATGGAGACCGGCGCGACGGCCGCCGCCGTGCAGTTCGCTCTGAAGAAGAGCTAGCCCAGCTTCTTCAGCAGGTCCACCAAGGCCTTCGCCTCGGCGTCCACGGCCGCCTGCCGCTTCGCGTCCTTCAAAGCGCCTTTCTCGTCGAAGGCCTCGTGCGCCTTGGGCAAGGCGACCTGCTGCGGGAGGACCAGGACGCCGATGTTGGCGAGGATGGCGCGCAGGACGCTCAAGGAGCGCATGCCCCCCAGCGCGCCCGGCGAGGCGCTCATGACGGCGGCGGTCTTGCCGCGGAACGCGGCCAGCTCCTTCTCGTCCCCCTCCGAGCGGGACGCCCAGTCGATGGCGTTCTTCAGGCCGCCCGGCACCGAGCTGTTGTACTCGGGCGTGGAGATGAGGAAGCCGTCGCTCTCCATCATGAGCTTCTTGAGCCGCTTGGCGCCCGCCGGCAGGCCCGAGGCCTCCTCGTCGTCGCCGTCGTAGACGGGGAGGGCCAGCTCCTTCAGGTCGAGGACGGTCACCGTCGCGCCCGCGCGCTCGGCGGCGGCGGCCGCGGCGCGGACGAGCATCTTGTTGTAGGAGCCTTTGCGCAGGCTCCCGGCGAAGGCGAGGATCTTGGGGGCGCTCATGTCTTGGAGTCTATCAAAGCGGGCGCCGCCGTCCATCTCCGGGCGGCGACGCCCGCGCCTATCTTATGGGACGGTCTAGCCCTCGTCGGCCAGCTCGCCGAACTTGCCGTCGCGGTAGTCCTCGACGGCCTGGTTGATCTCGTCGACCGAGTTCATCACGAACGGGCCGTAGTGGACCAGCGGCTCGTCGATGGGGGCGCCGCTGAGGAAGAGCACCGTCGCCTCCGTGAGCGCCTCCACCTCGACGGCCTCGCCGTCGTTGTGGAACAGGACGAAGTCGCCGTCCTTGAGGACGGAGGAACCGTTGGTCCGCGTCTCCCCGGACAAGGTCAGCAGGGCCGTGTTGAAGTCCTTGGGCGCGGCCAGACGGACCTTCGCCCCGGGCTTCAGGCGCAGGTCGAGCATGTGGGCGGGCGTGAAGGTGGAGGCCGGCCCCTTCGCGTCCTCGTAGGCGCCGGCGATGACGCGGACGACGCCCCCGCCCTTGGGCAGGACGACCTCGGGGATGGAGGACTTCTCCAGCGCCTGGTACTTGGCCGGGGTCATCTTGTGCTTCTTGGGGAGGTTCACCCAGATCTGCATCATCTGCATGACGCCGCCGCTCTTGGTGAAGGTCTCGTGGTGGTACTCGTTGTGGAGCACCCCCCCGCCCGCCGTCATCCACTGCACCTCGCCGGGGTTGATGACGCCGCCGTGGCCTGCGCTGTCCTTGTGGGCGATGGAGCCCTTGTAGGCGATGGTCACCGTCTCGAAGCCCCGGTGCGGGTGCGTGCCCACGCCCCGCCGCTTGGTGGTCGGCGAGTACTCGTAGGGCGCGTGGTAGTCGAGGAGGAAGAAGGGGCTCATGCGCTTGATGAAGTCGGTGGCCCCGGGGAAGTAGTTGCTCACCCGGAACCCGTCGCCCACCCAATGCTCGGGAAGCCCCCGGAACACCCGCTCGATGCTCTTCTTCATGATGCCCTCCTCGCGGAACGACTTAACTGTAACCATTATAGATACATATACTCCCCTTGTCAAGCCCCCTCAGATGGATACAATACAGGGGATGAGCGGGGACCCGGGCCGCAAGCGCCACATCGCCTTCGTCTGCACCGGCAACATCTGCCGCTCGGCCATGGCCGAGCACCTCCTGCGCCACTGGGCGCGCGAGCGCGGCCTGCCCTTCACGACCTCCTCCTGCGGCATCGCCGCCGAGTCCTGGTACACGGTGCCCGACGCGGCGCGCCGCCAGCTGGCCGCCCAGGGCGTCCCGCCCTTCGAGCACAAGGCCCGCCTGGCCACGCGCGACGCCTTGCGGGACGCCGACCTCATCCTGGCCATGACCCAGGCGCATTTCGAGCACCTCGTCGAGCGCTTCCCCGAGTTCGCGGGCCGCGTGCGGCTGTTCCGCGAGCAGGCGGGCTTCGGCGAGCAGGACGTGGAAGACCCGATGAGCATGCCCGACGCCGTCTTCGCCAAGTGCATGGACGTCTTGAAAGAGTCTCTCGAAGCCATGCTGCGCTCCGACTTCAAGGATCCCTCATGACCAGCCAGGACTTCGCCGCCGAGTTCCGCGAGCGCGGCTACGCCGTGCGCCGCGGCTTCTACACCGAGGCCGAGGCCGCCGCCATGCTCAAGGACATCCAGGACGCGGGCGCGGACCCGGTCAAACCCAGCGCGCTGAACCGCAAGGGGCTTGTCTTCTACAGCAACGCCTTCCACCGCAGCCCCAACCTCCAGAAGTGGCTCTCCGAGCCGCGCCTCGTCGAACTGCTGCGGCCCGTCATCGGGGACGACTTCTGGGTGCGCTGGGACCAGGCCGTCCTCAAGCAGCCCGGCGGCGCGGAATTCCCCTGGCACCAGGACAACGCCTACAACGGCATGAAGGACGAGCACTACCAGCTGTGGATCGCGCTCAGCAAGAGCACGGCCGAGCGCGGCGGCCTGTGGGTCGCTCCCGGCAGCCATAAGGACGGCCTCCTCCCCCACAACACGACGCACAGCCACAAGGTGTTCCTGGGGCCGGCCAAGGGCGCCGTGGCCGTGGACGCCGAGCCCGGCGACGTCCTGCTCTTCTCCTCCTACCTGCTGCACTACACCGCGCCCAACCGCTCCGCCTTCGACCGCTGGGCCTACGTGGCCGAGTTCGTGAAGACCGACCACTTCGACCCCACGGTGAGCGCGCCGTACTTCATGGTGGCCGAGGACGGCCGCTCGAAGCCGGAGATGGTGAACTGGTACCGGGGGCGGCTGAACCCGCTCAACCAGCTCAAGTACGCGCTGCCGCGCCTGGGACGGGCGGCCGTCGAGACCCGCGACTGGGTCCGCTCGAAGCTGCGCCGGCTCGGCTAAGCCGGCTTCGTCTCGGCGTCCGGGGCCGGCGACGCGGCATCGCCGTGGAACTTGTCCACGGTGTAGGTCGGCACCAGCTGGCTGAGCGCCCGCACCATGGTGGGGCGGTCCGCGCCGCGGGCCATCAGCTCGAGGGCGAACACGCGCTCGGCGAGGGCGTCGACCTGCTTGTTCTCGGCGCGCAGCATCATGATGTCCGGGTGGTCGGAGCGCTCGGAGCCGCCGGCGTCCTCGACGAGCTCCTCGGAGAGCTTCTCGCCGGGCTTCAGACCCGTGATGTGGATCTCGATGTCGCGGCCCGGCTCCAGGCCCGAGAGCAGGATGAGGTTGCGCGCCATGTCCATGATGCGGACCGGCTCGCCCATGTTGAGGACGAAGATCTCGCCGCCCTTGGCCATGACGGACGCCTGGAGGACCAGGCCGACGGCCTCCTCGACGGTCATGAAGTAGCGGGTCGCGTCGGGATGGGTGATGGTGACGGGGCGGCCCTGCTCGATCTGCTCCTGGAAGATCTTGAGCACGGAGCCCGAGGAGCCCAGCACGTTGCCGAAGCGCACCGACATGAAGCGGGTCTTGGAGCGGCGGGCGAAGTCGCTGACGACCATCTCGGCGGCGCGCTTGGTGGCGCCCATCACGCAGGAGGGGCGCACGGCCTTGTCCGTGGAGATGAGGAGGAACACCTCGACGCCGTGCTTGTCCGCCTGCGCGGCCAGGTGGTAGGTGCCCAGGACGTTGTTGCTGACGCCCTCCTGGACGTTGGTCTCGAGCTGGGCGACGTGCTTGTGCGCCGCGGCGTGGAAGACGGCCGTGGGCTTGTGGTCGCGGAAGATGCGGTCGAGCAGGCTCTGGTCGCGCACGTCGCCGAGCACGGCCACGACCTCGACGCCGGGCATCTTGGCGCGGATCTCGGCCTCGCGGTAGAAGAGCGCCGTCGCGTGCTGCTCCAGCAGGAGGATGGTCTTGGGGCGGTAGCCGGCGGCCTGGCGGCTGAGCTCGCCGCCGATGGTGCCGCCCGCGCCGGTGACGAGCACGACCTTGCCCTCGATGGAGCGGGCGATGCGGCCGGCGTCCAGGCGGACCTCCTTGCGGTTGAGCAGGTCGGCCGGCTGGACCTTACGGGGGTTGGCGCCGGAGGCCGGGGAGCGGAGCATCTCGTCGAAGCTGGGGGCGATCTTGATGGTGGGGCGCTTCTCGAGCTGGCGCAGGGCCTCGGCGACGGCCGCGACGGTCTGGCCGCTGGCGGCGGTCACCGCGACGATGACCTCGTCCACGGGACGGCGCTTGAGCAGCTCGGCCAGGCCGGAGACGCCGGACACGACCGGCACGCCGTGCAGGCGCATGCCCCACTTCTCGGGGTCCTCGTCGAAGAAGGCCATGATGCGGTAGTTGGTCTCCTCATCGGTGCGCAGGTGGCGGTAGACCAGCTCGCCGACCTCGCCCGCGCCCACGATGACCACCGAGCGGACCTGGCCCTGGTCGAGATGGCGGTACTTCCAGTAGGACTTGAGGTAGCGGACCATCGCGTGCATGCCGCAGACGCCCAGGAGGGCCAGCATCGGGGTGATGAGCAGGACCGAGCGCGGGAAGTCGCCGGAGGTCACGAACATGGCCAGGGCGCCGTGGACGACGGCCGTCAAGGCGATGGCCTTGGCGATGTTGACGATGTCGCCGAAGCTCGCGAAGTGGCGCAGGCCGCGGTGGACCCCGAAATAGTAGGCCATCAGGGCGTAGGTCAGGCCCACGTAAGGGGAGGTGGTGATGAGGATGTGGGTGTGGTAGGCGTCCAGGAGGCCGTCGAACCGGAGGAGGAAGGCCGCCGCGTAGGAGGCCAGGACGATGAGGAGGTCCATCGTCATCACGAGCAAGCGGCGCTGGGAGACGGCGCTCGGCTCGATCGTCATGGGCACATCATAGCCTTTCAGGAAGGATTGATGGGTCATGGGTTCAGTGTAAACGGGATAGGACGGCCTTCGTAGGGCCTTCCGGGCCCCCCCTGGGACCAGTAGGCCTAGAAGGGCCTAGGCCCTTTCTGGGCCCCATCTGGAAAACGACGGTTTTCCCCTGTATAATCACTCCCGTGGCCCCCCTGGACCGCCACACCAAGTACCGCATCGAGGCCTCCATCGGGGGGGTCCCTCTCACCGACGGCCAGATCCAGGTCCGCTACAAGACCTATCCCAAGGGCTACGACGAGCGCTCCCCCCATAACATCTTCGACAAGATCCGCCAGTACGAGGAGACCTACGGCCGGGGTCGCCCCGCCGACGTGGCCATCACTTATTCGGTCAACGGCGCCCCCGAGGAGGTCTGGCGATGGCCGGCGCGGTGACCGTCCTGGGCCGGGCCCTGGGCGCGCGCCAGGGCGATCTCCCGCCCAACCTGAACCTGATGGCCAAGCTGTTGGGCCTGGGCTTCCTTTATCAGCTCCTGCCCGCCACCTACCCGGAGCCCTTCCTCCCCTTCCACCCGGTGTTCGACGACCTGCGCCGCTACGCCCCGTTCCGCCCGGTGATGACCGCCGCCTGCCTGACCGGCCTGGGCCTCCTGCTCCTGACCCGCCGCACCCGCCTCGCCTGCCTGCTCATGGGCGGCTCCCTCATGCTCAGCATCCTGGGCAACAAGCCGTTCTACACCAACGGCAAGGTGTTCTGGTCGCTCATGCTCCTGCTCCTCGGCCTCCACGACCCGCGTTCGGGCATCGCTGGGCTGCGCTGGCAGTTCGCGGTGATGTACGCGGGCTGCTTCGTGAGCAAGATCGTGGACCCGGATTGGCGCTCCGGCCAGTTCTTCGAGAGCTGGCTCGGGACGCGCCGCGGCAACGACCTGTACACGCTCGGCGCGGCGCTGCTGCCGCCGCTGTGGCTGGCCAAGGCCATGGCCTGGTTCGTCATGGTGATGGAGCTGGCCGACGCCGTCCTCTTCGCGCTCGGCCGCTACCGCCTGGCCGTCTGGACCACCCTCCTCCTCCATGGCGGCATCCTGTTCATCCTGTGGGGCGCCACCTTCGGCCACTTCTTCTTCGCGGTCGCCGTGAGCCTGCTGGCCTTCATCGAGTGGCCCTCCGGCGCGCGGACCTTGACCGTCTCGCCCGGCTGGTCGCCGCTGGCGGCCTTGGTCCGCCGCGCGGACCTCGAAGGCGATTGGACGGTGAAGGAAGGCGCCGAGCTGGCGGTGGAGTACGACGGCGTCCGCCTCGCGGGCGCCGCGGCGCTGAAGGCCGCCTTGCTCTACTCGCCCGTCCTGCTCCACGTCCTGTACGTCGTCTGCCTGCCCTCCGATACCGTGCGCACTCTCGTCATCGCCGCGCTGGTCGCGCTCTACTTCCCCCCGCTGGAAGGCCTGTGGGACCTGGCGATGGACGGGAAAAAAGCGCCCCGCGCGCCGCTCGCGACCTGACCCCGCGTACATAGTGTGGCCGGCCACACTATGTACACACCTCCCGGTCCGTCGGCTCGTTTCCGCGTTCTGACGCGGAGCGACCGTCAGCCTAGCGCGCGATGCGCAGGAAGGTCGCCAGGATGAGGCGCAGGTCGGTGCTCAGGCCCACCTCGGCGATGTAGCGGCGGTACAGGGCGAGCTTGATGGGCATGATGACCTCGACGTAGCCCTTCTCCGGGTCCGCGAAGGCCTTCAGGCGCTCTTCCTCGTCGCGGAACTCGATGGCGGCGTGGTCGGTGATGCCGGGGCGCACGGAGAGCACCTCGCCGTAGTCCCGGCGGAACAGCTCCACGTACTTGGGCACCTCGGGGCGCGGGCCCACGAGGCTCATGTCCCCGCGCAGGAAGTTGAAGAGCTGGGGAAGCTCGTCGAGCTTGGTGCGGCGCAGGAAGCGGCCGATGGGCGTCACGCGCGGGTCGCCCCCGGTCGTCACCTGGGGGCCGCCCGTCCCGGAAGCGACGCGCATGGTGCGGAACTTGAACAGGCGGAACGGGCGGAAGTAGCGGCCCACCCGCTCCTGGGAGAACAGCACCGGGCCCGGGTCGGCGAGCTTGAGGAGGACGGCGACGGCCAGGAGCAGGGGCGAGAGGACGACGAGGCCCGCCAGCGACGCCGCGACGTCGAGCGCGCGCTTGCCGCCGCTCGCGTACAGCCTACCGAGCATGCTTCAGGACGCGCTCGATGACGCGGTCCACCTGGCGGGACGTCATCCCCGGCCAGATGGGCAGCGAGAGCGAGCGCGCGAACACGCGGTTGGCCGCCGGGTAGTCCTTGTCCTTGTAGCCGTAGGTCTTGCGGTAGTAGGGGTGCTTGTGGACCGGGATGAAGTGGACCGAGGTCCCGATGCCGTCGGCGCGCAGCTTCTCGTAGAGCTCGTCGCGGTTGGCGACCTTTATGACGTAAAGATGGGCGCACGTCTCGCGGTCGGGACGCGTCACGGGGCGCTCGACCACGGTGCCCGCGAAGGCGCGGTCGTAGCGCGCGGCCACGCTCAGGCGGGCCGCGTTCATCGCGTCGAGCTTGCGCAGCTGGGCCAGGCCCAAGCCCGCGTTGACGTCGGTGGTGTTGTACTTGTAGCCGTTGTCGACGACCTCGTAGAACCAGCTGCCCTTGAGGGTGTAGCGGTCCCAGGCGTCGCGGCTGATGCCGTGGAGGCGGTTGATCTTGACGTTCTTGGCCCAGTCCGGGTCCTTCGTGACCACCATGCCGCCCTCGCCCATGGCCAAGGTCTTCGTGGCGTAGAAGCTGAAGCAGGTGAGGTCGCCGATGGTGCCGATGGGACGGCCCTTGTAGAAGCTCGGCAGGGAGTGCGCCGCGTCCTCGATGACGGCCAGCTTGCGGCGGCGGGCGATGGCCATGATCTCGTCCATGTCACAGGGCTGGCCGGCGAAGTGCACGGGGATGATCGCGCGCGTGCGGCGGGTGATGAGGCGCTCCAGGCGCGAGACGTCCATGTTGTGGGTGTCGGGCTCGACGTCGCAGAGCACCGGGACCGCCCCGAAGTAGGTCACGACCTCCGCGGTCGCGATGAAGGTCGTGGTGGGCAGGATGACCTCCTCGCCCCGGCGCAGGCCGACGGCCTTCAGCGCCAGGTGGAGGGCGGCCGTCGCCGAGTTCAGCGAGACCGCGTGGAGGGCGTCGGACTTGAGGCCCGCGCGCGCCGCGAGGTAGTCGCGGAAGCGCGTCTCGAAGTCCAAAGTCTTGGGGCCCATCGTGATCCAGCCGGACTCGATGGCGGCCGTCGCCTCGGCGACCTCCTCTCGGCCCAGGCTCGCCTTATGGAACGGGATGGCGTTCTTGGCGGTTTTCTTGGCGTTCATGTTCGTGGAGGGTCGGGTATCAGCGGGCGTCCTACCTGGGAGCGCCAGCGGCCGGTGAGGAGGTTGAAGACGCCGGCCAAGGTACCCGAGCCGTAGCTCAGATGATACGAAACGAAGACGGCCGCCGCGCGGACCGCGCCGCCCCCCTCGCGCCCCGCGCCCAGGGCGCAGTAGACGGCCAGGAGCGCGTACAGGACGAGCGGGGCCGCCGCCGCGACGGCGGCCGCCGGCGGCAGGAAGGCGGCGGCGGGAAGGACGAGCAGGTCGGCGACGAACCCCGCCGGGATGAAGCGCCGGTACTGCCAGGAGTGCGGGTGGAGCCTCAGCGTGTAGACGTTCCACATCCCGGTGAACCAGCCCTGGCGCGCCAGGCCGCCCAGCGTCGCCTGGTTGCGATAGCGGATGCGGATGGAGGGGTCGAAGGCGATCTTGTAGCCGTGCTTGATGAGGCGGGCGTTGAACTCGTTGTCCTGGTTGCGGGTCAGCCGCTCGTCGAAGAAGCCCGCCTTGTCGAACACCTCGCGCTTGAAGGTGCCGAAGGGCACCGTGTCCACGAACCCCGGCGTCTCGGCGGTGCGGAAGGCCGAGCCGCCCACGCCGAAGCGGTGCCCCGTCACGTACGCCACCGCGCGCGCCCAGGGACCGTCGCCGTTGGGGACGTTGTCGCAGCGGCCGCCCGCGTTGCCGGCCCCGGTCTCCTCCAGCAGGCGCACGCAGCGCGAGACGTAGTCGGGCGGGTACTCGGAGTGGGCGTCGAGGCGCACGATGATCTCGCCGCGCGAGGCGCGGATGCCGATGTTCATGGCCACCGGGACGATGCGGCCGGGGTTGTCGACGACGCGCATGTGGGCGTGCTCGCGCGCCGCGGCCGCGAGGGCCTCGCGCGTCCCGTCGGTGCTCATCCCGTCGACGAAGAGGATCTCCAGGCGCTCGCGGGGGTGGTCCAGCTTCAGCAGGGAGTCGATGAGGGCGGCGGCGGTCTTCGCCTCGTTGCGGCAGGGGATGACGACCGAGACGAAGGGGACGCTCACGCGGCCCCCGGGAAGCGGCGCCGCGCGGCCCGGACCAGGACCGGGAGCGGGTCGCCCAGCACGCCGCCGAAGAAGGCCTTCTCGCAGACGGTCAGGGAGCCGAGCGTCAGCAGGCGGCGCACGATGCCGCGCAGGTTGCCGCAGACGCCGAGCGGGGAGCCGGAGACGGGCGGCCGCACGACGCCGTCGGCCATGTCGAGAGCCCGGCCGAGATAGTCCACGCCCAGCCCGGCGGTCATGGGCAGGCTGTCCCAGGCGCGCGGGTTGCACTCGATGACGGTCACGTCGGCGCGGTCCGCGCCGACGTAGCGCATGTCGATGTGAGAGAGGCCCGTGTAGGAGGACGCTTTCGCGATGCGGCGCCCCAGCTCCACGATGCGCTCGTCCTCGATGTAGTCGATGGTGCCGTCCGGGCGCCGCGTCTGCACGGTCCAGGCGTTGAGCACGCCGTCCTTGGCCAGGAAGCTCAGGTCCACGTCCTGGCCGTCCACGTGCTCCTGCGCGAGGACGGGCAGGCGCAGGTGCTTGTCTCCGCCGCCCAGGCGCTGGTCGCGCTCGGCCGCCGTCTTGACGACGCACACGCCGAGACTGGCGGAGAGGTTGAGCGGCTTGAGCACCAGGGGCAGGGGCAGGTCGCGCGCCTGCTCCGCGCTCTCGATGAGCCAGGTCCGCGGCGTGGGCAGGCCGTGTTCCTTCAGAAAGCCGTAGAAAGTCCACTTGTTGTCCATCGTCCTCAGCATCGCCGCGGGGAGGCCGGGCAGGCGCTTGAAGCCCGTCATCCGCGCCGCGACGTAGCCGCCCGCGACGTCGGCGGCGAACACGTACTGCGCCCCGCAGTCCCGCGCCGCCTGGACGGCCCGGGCGAGGACCGCGTCGCCCGCTTCCTCCAGCTGCGCGCGGGAGGCGGCGACCGCCCGATAGCTCCGGCAATGGCGCGACAGCTTCAGCACCTCGCCCGAGGTCTCCAGGCCCGCCGCGTGCGCCGCCAGGCCCATGCGCCCGAAGGCCTGGCAGGAGATGAGGGCGAGGCTGTCGTTGGCCTCCCCCGTCAGGATGAGGATGGTCTTCATCGGCTGAAATCCCCCCCGGCCGGGTCCTTGAACCCGGGGTCCTCGTCGCGGCTGCCCGTCTCGGTATAGGACGCGCCGCGCCACGTGTCCGTGACGGGCTTCAGGGCGGGCTCGCCCGTGTAGCGGAAGACGTTGTCGCGCAGGACGTGGCCGCGGCCGCTGTAGTAGAAGTCGACGGCATGGGCCCTGGCGGTCTTGCCCAAGGCGTTGTCGTAGAAGACGTTCCCCTCGATGACGGAGTCCTTGGCGCCCGGCTGCCACATGACGATGCCGGAGCGGTTGACGGAGCGGGCGAAGACGTTGCCCTTGATGACCCAGCCGGACGCGCCCGCGTACTCGGGGCCCGCGTGCAGCGCCTTATCGTACGGGTATCCCGCGACCTGGAGGCCCCAGGACCAGTTCTGGTCGAAGAGGTTGTCGAGCACGGAGTAATCGCTGCCCGTGGCGTAGACGCCGTGGAGCTTGTTGTCCCGGGAGCCGCCCGGCGAGGCCTCGGCCGAGCCGTTGCGGCGGATGCGGTTCTTGACGATGGAGACGCGCGCGCCGCCGATGCCTAGGATCCCCTGGAGGAGGTTGTCGTGGATGTCGTTGCCGCGGATGACGACGTCGTGGGCGTTGTAGAACTTGACGCCCTCGTAGCCGCCGGAGACGTCCAAGCCTTCGATGACGAGCCAGCCGATGACGCGCTCCGGCTTGGCGGGCTTGAGCTCCAGGCGCGGGTGCTTGCCGCTCGCGGGCTCGAGGAAGCGGATGCGCGGCGCCTCGCCCGGGAAGGCCGCGAGCGTGATGGGCCGCCCGGGCTCGCCGGAACGGCGCATCAGGATGGGGTAGCGGGTCTCATAGACGCCGCCGCGCAGGTACACCGTGTCGCCCGGCTTGGCCGCGTCGACGCCCTTCTGGACGGTCGCGAAGGGTTTGGCCTCGCTGCCGGGCGACGCGTCGTCGCCGCCGGGGGCGACGTAAAAGGAGGCCGCGAGGGCCGGTCCCGCGAGGAGCAGGAGCAGGCTCACCCCTTCCTCCAGCCCATGGCCTTCTGCTTGAGCCCCACCAAGGTCTTGGCGGCGTTGCGCAGGCGCTCCAGCGCGCCGTAGCGCGACGCCCTCAGCCAGGGCACGGCGATCTCGTAAGGCCCGAACTTCTTCTTATAGTCGCGGCGGCCCATCATGTCGAAGGTGAGCGCGCCGCGCGCCTTCCAATGCCGCATCGCGGTCCAGATGAGCAGCTCGTTGGGGCGCAGGTGCTGGTGCTTGCGCCAGCTGGCGCCGCCCCAGAAGTACATGTGCGTCTTGAAGGCGGGGAACAGGCCGGTGGCGACGCAGTCCCCCTCGGGGCCGCGCGCCCGCAGGAGGAGGAGGTCGCCCGTGGGCCCCAGGTGCTTGATGAGGGCGCGCACGCGCGCGGCCGTGTAGGTCGGGACCAAGGACTGCTTGGCGAATACGTCGGCGAGCTGGGCGCAGTAATCCGCGACGAAGCTCTCGTCGCCCGCGGCCTCCTCGATGACGACGCCCGACTTCTCCCCCTTGCGGATGAAGTTGCGGCAGTCCTTCTCCATGTTCGCGAAGATGGCGGCCTCGTCCGGGCGAAGGTCCAGCTCGTAGCCGCCGCCGGGCGCGAAGTCGTAGCCCTCGGCGCGCGCGTCCTCTGGAGTCAACGTCCGGTCGCAAAGCTCCAGATGAAGGCAGCCCAGCTCGCGGAAGGCGAAGTCGCGCAGGCCGGCCAGCGCCGCGCGCCGGGGATAGCCGTCGACGAGGTTGAAGCCCATGTAGGCCGTGGTCCAGCCGGGGAAGGGGCTGCCCAGGAGCTTGACCCCGTAGCGGCGGAAGGTCAGCCCCGTGAACCAGCCCACCGTCTTCCCGCCGTCCTTCAACTCGGCGAAGACGGGCTCGGCGCCCTGGGTCTCGGCGACGAAGGCCAGCCACGGGGAGGTCTGGAAGAGGAGGCGGTCGCCCCAGCCGTCGAGGCCGGCGGGAACGGCGTCGCGGCGCTCGAAGACGGCGCTCAATTGGTCCCCTCGTACAGCGCGCGCCGCAAAGCGCGGTAGGGGCGCATCATGGTCGTCTTGAGCGCTTTCTTTATATTCCACGTCACGTACTGGAACGCGCGCTCGGACGCGGCGCCGGCGGCCAGGCGCGCCACGCGCTCGGGCCCCATGCCGTTGACCAAGGCGAAGCGGCCCCAGACTCGGCAAGACCCGACGCTCCAGCCCGTCGTGACGGGCTCGGAGGTGAACAGGTCGGTCAGGCCCGCGGCGGCGGCGGCGCGGCCGACGCGCTCGCTGTAGAAGCCGTCGGGGACCGAGGCGCTCGTCACCGGCGCGCCCAGGATGTCCTCGAGCGCGGCCTTGCTGCGGACCCACTGGTCCAGGATGAAGGGCTCGTCGTACGAGGAGAGCTGGTCGGGGTGGTCCACGGAGTGCGAGCCGATGACGTGTCCCATCTCGGCCAGGCGCCGCACGCCGGCGCGGTCGAGCCGGCCCGCCTTGCCCACCGCGCCCGATATGACGAAGAAGGCCGCCTTCCACCCCAGCTTCTCCAGGGCCTCTCCCGCGGCCAGCCAGCCGGGGTGGCCGTCGTCGAAGGTGAAGGCGAAGCCTGACATCCCCGGTCCCGGCAGGGCCGGGGAACCGTCCACGGCAGCGCGCACGGCCGCCAGGTGCGCGCGGAACTGGTCGAGGGTGAAGGAGTAGCGGCGGGCCGTGGGCGCCGTCTCGATGTCGTGGTACATCAGCGCGAGAAGGCTCATGCGGCCCTCCCCGCGTCGTACAAGGCCGCGGTGCGCGCCACG
>CAZTZW010000025.1:0-15587 GCA_964618085.1 uncultured Elusimicrobia bacterium | reverse complement strand
ACGAGACCCGGTTCGGACAGCTGACGAAGGAGATGGTCGCCGAGGAGCTTCGGCGGATGGGAGACCCGTGCGCCGCCGCCGCTTCGGTGGTGCGCAAGACCTTGGCCGCCGCGTTCGACGGTCCCGCGGCCCTGGGGCAGACGTCGCCGGAGCAGGTCATCGAGGACGCCGTCAAAGGCGCCATGACCGCCCTCCTTCTCGCCGACCAGAACCTGGCTCGCGGCGCCATCCTGTGCCTGGAGGCGGTGGCCGAATCCTCCGCGGAGCGGGGCGTGGACCCCACGACGGCGATGATGGCCGCCATGCGCGGGCTGGCGGACCTGCGGCGCTTCGTCGAGCCCGAGCGGATGGACACCATCCGCCTGGAGATCGACGCCCATTATCACGGCGCGGGCGACGCGTTCCATCAGCTGCTGCGCGAGCCCCTCAAGGCCGCTTAAGGCCGGCACTGGCGGCGGACGGGAGGAGGGGATACACTTGTAAGAGTGCTCATCCTCAACCCGCGCCTGCTGGCCATCGTGGCCCTCATCATCGGCGGCGCTTACGTCGCCACCCGAGACAACGGCGACGCGGGCATCAAGCAGTGGCAGGTCACGCACAAGGCCGACCAGGTCATCCGCAAGGAGGTCCTGAAGTCGGACGAGATACCCCTCGACGGGGAGGCGGAGCGGGTGCAGACCGCCGGACGGGTCGAGTTCGCCGCGGCGGTGGACAGCCGGACGCCGCCCCGGCCGCTGACCGTGGAGAACCTGGTCGCCGAGGTCGACCGGGTGGCGCGGACCTCGCCCGACTACGTGCCCACCATACCGCTGATGGGGCGCCTGGCGCAGGCGATGATGAAGGAGGACCCGACCTTCATCACCTTCGGCGACCTGCCCTCCGGCGTCAAGGGCGAGTTCACCTACGGGCCCGGGCACGCCCCGAAGATCGTCCTGAGCAACGACCTCAAGCGCCTGCACGACAAGGGCGTGCCCATCGCGACCATCGCGCCGGTGCTGGCCCACGAGCTGGACCACTTCTTCTTCTATCTGACCAAGGACCTGATGCGGGCCAAGACCCACGACGTCGAGAAGGAGGCGATGATCACCACCGCCGCCTACCTGGACGTGATGAAGCGCGGCGGTCCCGGCGGCTACACGGCCAAGAAGAAGGGAGACGGCGACGCCGTGGACGGCCGCAAGCCCGAGGAGGAGGACCCCGAGGTCGCCGCGTACTACAAGTTCCTGAAGAAGATCCGCGCCAGCCTCTTCGGCGGCCAGGTGGACCAGCTGGTCAAGGACCACTACGGGACGGGGGACAAGCGTTGACGCGGATTGCTACGATGACGCCGTGGTAGCTTTGGTCGCGGTCCTCGCGCTGGTGCCCGACGCCGTCCTCGACGTGCGCTACGCCACGTCCCGCAACTTCACCGGCCGTCCGCTCTACCCCGCGCCCGCGGCTCTGCTGCGCCGCCCCGCGGCCGAGCGGCTGGCCCGGGTCGCCGAGGCGCTGAGGAAGGACGGCCTGCGGCTCGTGGTCTACGACGCTTATCGCCCGCTCTCGGTGCAGAAGGAGATGTGGAAGGCCAAGCCCGACCCCCGCTACGTGGCGGACCCCGCGAAGGGCTCCTCGCACAACCGCGGCGGCGCGGTCGACGTGGGCCTGGCCGGCGCCGACGGCCGCGCCCTGCCGATGCCCACGGAGTTCGACGCGTTCGGGCCGGGCGCCGCGCATGGGGCCGCCGGCGTACCGCCCGCCGCCGCGGCCAACGCCGCGAGGCTCAAGGCCGCGATGGAAGGCGCCGGCTTCGTGTCGTACGCGGCGGAATGGTGGCATTACCGGGACCCCGACGCGGCCGCCTGGCCCGTGCTCGACGTCCCGCTGGAGGAGGCTTCGCGATGAAGAAGCTGCTGGTGGTGGTCGTGCTCGGCGTGGGGGGCGTCGCTTTGCTGTCGAGCGTCATGCTGGGCCGCGTGCTCGCGCGGGCCATCGAGACCGCGGGGACGGCCGTCCTGGGCGTGCCGGTGTCGGTCGGACTGGTCACCCTCGCCCCGTGGTCCGGGAAGGGCGCCGTCCGCCGCCTCGTCGTGGGCAACCCGCCCGGCTTCACCAGCCCCTTCGCCTTCAAGGCCGACCTCATCGAGGTCGTCGTGCGCCCGTCGTCCTTGCTCGGGAACGCCGTCGTCGTGGAGCGCGTGACGGTACGCGCCCCGACCGTGCGCATCGAGGGGGACAACCTGGCCCGGCTGCGGGCCAAGGTCTCCTCCGGCGAGGGAGGCGGGGGCGGCAAGTCGGTCCGCATCGAGCAGCTCGAGGTCTTGGACGGCAGCGTCGGCCTGCCCGGCGGCCTGTACGCGCCCATGCCGGACGTGCGCCTGAAGAACGTCGGCGGCCGCAGCGCCCTGCAGCAGGTGCTGGGCGCCGTCTCCGCTCGCGGCTTGGGGTCGAGCGCGCTCAACGGCGTGAGCGGGCTGCTCAAGAGGCTGCGATGAAGGTCCCGGATTACCACCCGGTGGAGGCCGGCCTGCGCCTGGAGTACCAGCTGCGCCGCGCCGGCGGCGAGACGACGCTGTCTCTGGAGTATTCGGACGTGCGGCGGGAGGGCGAGCGCGTCATCGCGCGCTTGAAGCGCACCTGGCGCGGCCCCGAAGGCGAGGAGAGCTCGGTCGAGACCGTGGAGAAGCGCCCCGACGGCACGTACCACGCCGGACGCCTCGTCCTGCCTCATCCGCCCGTGCGCGGCAAGAGCTGGGACCACCCGCCCCGGCAGTACCGGCTGGAGGGGCTGGACTGTAAGGCCGAGGTCCCCGCCGGGAAGTACGCCGGCTGCGCCCGGGTGAGCTACCTCATCGCCGGCGGCGACGCCGGTAGCGGCGAGCGCTTCTACGCGCCGGGCGTGGGGCTCGTCTACGAGGCCTGCCGCGAGGAAGCCGACCCCTACGAGACCCGTCTTCTCCGAATAAGTAGAATGGCGAAATGAGCGAGACCTTGGTCCCGTCGCCCGCGCGTGACGACGCGCCCGAGGACATCGCCGTCAAGGTCGCGCTGGCGCGCCGCGCCGCCGAGACCTGGCGGCGCAGCAACGTCTCCCAGCGCGCGGCGGCCCTGCGCAAGGCCTGGAAGGAGGTCGCCGAGCGGCGCGAGGAGCTGGCCCGCGTCATCCACGAGGAGACCGGCAAGCCCCTGCTCGAGGCCGAGCAGATGGAGATCGCGACCACGGGCATGCTCGTCGCGCATTTCACGTCCAACGCCGCCCGGCTCTTCGAGGACACCCCGGTCCCCAAGCCTTGGTTCCTGGCCAACAAGCGCGCCTACATCAGCCGTCGTCCGTGGGGCGTGGTCGGGGTCATCGCGCCCTGGAACATGCCCTTCCTCATCCCCGCCGCCGACGCGTTCTCGGCCATGATCGCGGGCAACGCCGTCCTTCTGAAGCCTTCGGAGTGGACCACGCGCACCGCCCTGTGGCTGGAGCAGGCGCTGGCCTCCACCGGCGCGCTCCCCGAGGGCCTCCTCACCGTGGCGCGGGGCGGCCCCTCCGTCGGCGAGCGCGTGCTCGACGCGGCGGACATGGTCGTCTTCACCGGCTCGACCAAGGCGGGCCGCGAGGTCGCCGCGCGCGCCGCGCGCGACCTCAAGCCCTGCCTGCTGGAGCTGGGCGGCAAGCACCCCATGATCGTGCTGGCCGACGCGCCCTTCGACCGCGCCGCCGCGGCCGCCGTGTGGGGGGCCTTCGCCAACGCCGGCCAGCTGTGCGTAGGCGTGGAGCGGGCCTATGTAGAGGGGCCGTTATACGAGCGCTTCGTCGAGGAGGTCCGTAAGCGCATGAGCGCCCTGCGCGTCACCGCCGACGGCCGCGGCGACATGGGGCGCATGACCACCCCCTTCCAGTTCGACCACGTCCAGGCCCAGCTCGACGACGCACGCGCCAAGGGCGCCCGCGTCATCGGCGGGGAGATCCTCGACCGCGCCAACCTGCTGATGTCGCCCGCCATGGTGCTCGAGCCGACGCCCGCCATGCGCCTGAGCCAGGAGGAGGTCTTCGGCCCGGTCCTGACCGTCTCACGCGTCGCTCGCGCCGAGGAGGCCGTCGCGCTGGCCAACGACGGCCCGTGGGGGTTGGCCGCCAGCGTGTGGACCGCCGACCTGGAGCGAGGCGAGGCCCTGGGCGCGGCCTTGGAGTGCGGCTTGGTCGGCATCAACGAGCCGTCGAGCCACTATGCGGTCGGCTCGCTCCCCTTCGGCGGCTTCAAAGCCAGCGGGCTGGGCCGCCGTCACGGCGACGAGGGCCTGCGCTCCTTCTCCCAGCCGCAGTCCGTGCTCGTCCATGAATGGCCCAGCGAGACGCCGGACCCGTGGTGGTTCCCTTACGACGCGGTCAAGTCCTCCTGGCTGAGGCGCTTCGCCGGCCTGCGGTGATACTCGGGCTCCACCTCCCGGTCCGGGAGGGCTACCAGGCCGTCCTCGCCGCCGCCGCCGCCCACGGCGTCTCCGCCGTACAGCTCCTGCCCTATGCCCGTCACCACCAGCCGACGCCCGAGGAGCTGGCCGCGTTCAAGGCGGGCCGCGCGGCGCTGCGGCGCGTCGTCGTCCACTCGCGCTTCGTGCCCAGCCTCGCCTCGGCCGACGCCGAGCGCCGCGGGCGCTCCGTGCGCCATCTCGCGCGCGAGCTGGAGCTGGCCGCCGCCCTCGGCGCCGACGCCTACGTCCTCCACGCGGGCGCCTACTCGCCCGGCGAGGACGCGGACGGCGGCGTGAAGCTGTTCGCCGAGTCGGTGCGGGCGGCGGGGGGGGCGACGCGCATCCTCCTGGAGAACGTCCCCGGCGGCGGCCGCCGCATGGGGGGGACGCTCGAGGAGCTGGCGCGCCTGAAGGACGCCCTGCCCGGAGCGGGCATCTGCCTCGACACCGCCCACGCGCACGCCGCCGGCTACGACATGTCCACCGCGGAGGGGATGCTCAAGTTCCTGTCCCGCGCGCACCGCCTGCTGGGGAGCGTCGACGCCTTCCACGTCAACGACACGCGCGCCATGCTCGGCACCCACCTCGAGGACCACCGCCACCTCGGAACGGGCCGCCTCAAGGACGGCCTGGCCGCCCTGCTCTCGCGCCCGGAGTTCTCCGACGTGCCGGGCATCCTGGAGCCCCCCCGCGGCGACTTCGCCGCCGACGCCGCCGCGCTGGCGTTGGCCAGAAGATTGGAAGGTTAGGGGACAGGCACCTAACCTATAGCGAGAGGCGGAGGCCTTCGCGGGCGACGAGGACCTTCAGGGCGTAGCCCTTCTCTTTGACGCGCGCGTCGGCGTCGCGGGCCATCTTGTCGAGCACGTCGTCGCCGTAGCCCTCGTCTTGGTGCATGAGGACGAGCTGCTTGATCTTGTTCTTGGCGGCGAACTCGACGGCGGCCATGAAGGAGGAGTGGCCGAGGTTGCGGTGGCTCTTGTAGTCCTCCTCGGTGAAGCGCCCGTCGTGGAAGAGGATGTCGCAGCCGCGCACGATGCCGCCGAGCTTCTCATCGTAGTCCTGGAGGGCCGTCCCGAACTCGCCGTAGATCTCGCTGGCGGGGCAGTAGGCGATCTTGCGGCCCTCGGTCTGGAGGATGAAGCCCAGGGTCGTGCCGGGGTGGTTGGCGTAGAACGCGGTCAGGCGCACGCCGGGCAGGATCTCGTAGGTCTGCTCCATGAGCTCGTAGAGCTCGAGCGTCGCTTTCGGCGGCTCGGCGCCGAAGGCGGGCTCGAGGACCTCGCGCAGGGCGTCCTCGAGGGGCTTGTCGGGGTCGGAAGTGCCGCTGACGTGGAGGGTGAAGTCGGGGTCGCGCAGGCCGGAGAACACCGGCAGGCCCTCGACGCGCTCGGGCGCGAAGCCGGTGAGGAACAGCCAAGCCTGCTTGTGCTTCTTGGAGCGCGCGACGTCGTTGCCGAGCAGGGCCAGGCCCGTGCCGGCGTCGAAGATGAAGAGGTGTGCGGGAGTCTCCACCGACACGCACGGGGTGTTCTTCCCATACTTGGTGGCGACCGGCGAGCGGGCGCTGGGGCGGGAGCGGAATCCCCAGATGGCGGCCTTGACCTCGGCGCGCTCGATGGGCGCGGGCGCCGCGACGCGAGGCTGCTTCGTCGGGGCCTGGCCCTGGCCGGCCAGGATCTCGGTGACCCTCTTGGCGAACTGCTCCACGTCGTAGGGCTTCTCGATGAACATCTCCGCGCCGTACTGGAGGGCGCGGACTTTGTCGGGCTCGAAGGACTTGCCCGATACGACGATGGCCTTGAGGTGGGCGGTCTCGGGGTCGGTCTTGAGGCGGTGCAGAAGAGTCAGCCCGTCGAGGCCGGGCATCAGGATGTCGAGGATGACCAGAGCCGGCTTCTGCGCCTTGATGACGTCGGTGGCCTTGAGGCTGTCGGAGACCCACTGGGCGGTGAAGCCCGCGTCCTGGAGCAGCTCGAGCGTGAGGCTGCCCACGATAGGGTCGTCGTCCACGACGATGATCTGCGCGGCCATCTTACAAGGATTGTATAATATCGATGTTTCCAGGGTATTATGCGCATCCAAGCGGGCCAGCACCGCGGTCGTTACGTCAAGAGCGTGGACAAGGACCTTCCGGTCAAGCCCATCTCTGCGAGGATAAAGAAGTCGGTGTTCGATATCCTGCGCCCCGTGCTGGGCGGGTCGTTCCTCGACCTGTACGCGGGCACGGGCTCGGTCGGCCTCGAGGCGCTCTCGCGCGGCTGCGAGTTCGCCTTCTTCGTGGATAAGGACAAGCGCTGCCTGGCCGTCATCGACGAGAACCTCAAGCGCCTGGGCTTCGAGTCCAAGGGCAAGACCGCCTGGGGCGACATCCTGGCCGACCTCTCATGGGTCGGCTACCGCTCGGGCCGCGACAAGTACGACGTCGTCTACCTCGGCCCGCCCTACCGCACCGAGGCGAACGTCATGCTCGATTTCTCCACGCCGTCCTTGGCTCGCGTGGCCGAGGCCGGCCTGCTCGCCGACGGCGGCTGGGCCCTGGTCCAGCACCACGTGAAGGAGAAGGTCGAGGCCCCCGCCGGGCTGGAGTGGTTCCGCCAGGAGAAGTACGGCGACACCTTCGTGGACTTCTACCGGAAAGCCGCGCCCGCGGCCTGATGGAGATCTCGTTCACGCGCTGGCGGGTCTACCGCGAGTGCGGCTGGAAGTACAAGCTCCACTTCGTCGACGGCCGCAAGATCGCCGCGACCCCTAAAGGCTCCTTCGGACTGTCGCTGCACCGCGCCATCGAGGCCTGGTTCGAGGGGGGCGACGATTCGCTGGAGGCCCTGCACGGCGCCCTGCGCTCCCAGTGGCACGACTACGGCTACAAGGACGAGGACGAGGAGGCGCGCTGGTACTCCAAGGCCGAGCGCGTCCTGGCCCGCTTCCACCGCGAGGAGGGATCGCGCCGCACCAAGGTCGTCGCCTCCGAGAAGGAGTTCATCTGGCGCCTCGGCGACCACTCGGTGCGCGGGATGATCGACCGCGTCGACCAGAGTCCGGGCGGGGGCTACGAGCTCATCGACTACAAGACCGGCCCCGAGGCGCCGACGGCCGAGCAGGTGGCCGCCGACCCGCAGATGCGCTTCTACGCGCTGGGCGCCCGCCGCGGCCTGGGCATCGTCCCGTCCTTGCTGACCGTGGACGCCGTCACCGCGGGCCAGCGCGTCACCGCGCCTTACGACGCTGAGGGCGAGGAGGCGCTGGCGGCCGACATCGCGGGCGCCGCCGCCGCCATCGAGGCCGGAAAATTCGAGCCCGACACGCGCTTCTGCCCCCGCTGCGACTTCCGCAAGGACTGCGTCTATTCCGCTGCCCCCTAACAGAAGGGACAGGCACTTTCGTTAGGGGTACCACAGCAAAAGAATCTGAGGGGCACCCCCTAACGAAAGTGCCTGTCCCTTCTGTTAGGGTCGCCTAGGCGCGGACGTCGCCGCTGCGGCGTCTCGCGGCGTTCTTGACGGTGGAGGCGTCGCTGACGCGGTTCTTGCCGTCGTGCTTGGCCTGGTACAGGTTCATGTCGGCGCGGTGGAAGAGGTCGGCGGGCGACTCCTCGCGCGATCCGTCGAAGGTGGCCACGCCGATGCTCACCGTGGCGTGGAAGCCGTTCTTGGCGATGCCGCCGCGCACGCGGCCGGCGACGTGCAGCGCGGTGGCGGCGTCGGAGCCGGGCATGATGACGACGAACTCGTCGCCGCCGTAGCGTCCGATGATGTCGTCGGCGCGGACGTTGGCGGCGATGGTCTCGGCGGTCTCCTTGATGACGCGGTCGCCGAAGAGGTGGCCGTGGCTGTCGTTCACGGTCTTGAAGTCGTCGATGTCGACGACCATGACGGAGAGGGGGGCGCGGTCGGTGAGGGCGTGCTGGATCTCCAGCTCGAGCACCTCGTGCAGGTAGCCGTGGGTGTAGGTGCCGGTGAGGCCGTCGGTGACCGACTTCAGGTGCAGCTCGTCGACGCGCGCCGAGAGGATGCGGTTGTGCACGCGCTGGGCCTCGCTGCGCAGGCCGAGGATGGAGCCGAAGATGACGAAGGCGGTCACCGTGCCGACGGCCATGTAGACGTAGAAGATGAAGTTGTAGTCGAGCTCGTGGCGCACCCACAGGGCCTTGAGCAGCGGGTCGGCCTGCCAGTAGCGCAGGAGGAAGGCGCCGACCGGGGAGCCCAGGCCCAGCACGAAGCCGGCGGCGGGGAAGAGGTAGTAGTGCGGGAGGCGCCGCCAGAGGGCGCGGGGTTCGTCGTGGTCCTTGCGGCGCCGCCGGGGCGAGGACATGGCCTCAGTGTAGCAAAGACTAGAAGAAGAACATGGCCCGGACGTTGCCGCCGTCCCACGGCTTGCGCGGGGTGTCGAGGTCGAAGGAGCCGTTGAGGGCGACCGCCCCGCGGCCGCCGAAGGTCCATTCGACGGAGGCGTTGAGCTTGGCCTCGGCGATGAGGCGCGACTGCTGCTCGCCCAGGGAGAGGAACGGCGCGAGCTCCCCGACGAGGCTCGGGCGCAGCTCCCGGCGCATGCGCAGCCACGGCTGGACCTCCCAGCGCCGGTAGCGGGCGAGCTCGACGCTCGCCGAGCGCGTGAAGAAGCCGAGGCCCGGCTCCCAGAGGCCCCACAGGGCCGAGGCGGTCGCCGAGTGGACCTTCCTCTCGGAATGCTGGACCGCGTCGCTCTTGCGCTGGTGCTCGTAGGCGTATTCGACGCGCGGCGACAGGTCGCCGCCGCCCTCCCAGCCGGTCCACGCGCGGCTGCGGCGGTAGCCGAACACCTTGTTCTGCGCGGGGACGCTGCGCCGCGTGGGCTGGTCGAACTCGCCCGCGGCCCAGACGCGCCCGCTCCCGGCGGGAGCGGCCAGCGACACCTCGTCGGTGTAGGGCTTGCGGTCGTAGCGCTCGGCGGTGGAGCCGCGCTGGTTGAAGTTGAAGTCCACCGCGTTGCGGCGCGCCCGCGCCTCCCAGCCGTCGCGGCGCCAGCGCAGGCCGGCGCCGATGTCGGCGTCCTCCTTGCGGAACGTCGGCTCGCCGAAGAACTCGGCGGAGAAGCCGCGGCCGAGGTCGCGCTCCAGCTCCAGCCAGTGATGCGTCTCCTGGCGGTCCTTGTCCGAGAGCTCGGTGAAGCGGAAGCGGAACTCGAAGCCCGGCGTCAGGCGCCGGGCGAACTTCAGGCCCTGGTCGGTGTAGAGGTCGCAGCAGTCCAGGCTGGCGCCGTTGACGCGGTAGCCGCTGGTCGAGGCCGCCCAGTCGCGGTCCCACGCGCGGGGGAAGGCGAAGCCCCTCAGGTCCAGGAAGTACTCCGAATCGAAGAGCGGCTCGGCGTCCACGCGGTCCATCACCGACCGCACGAAGGCCGCGCGCGCGGGTAGGGCGAGGAGCAGGAGCGCTGCGGCGAGGAAGGCGTTCTTCAAGACGGTGGCGGAGCGCTAGAGCTCGTCGGGGTTCAGCGACCAGAGCACGCGGGGCGTCTTGCCGAGCTCGAGCGCGACGACGCCGCCCGGACGGATCTCCAGGATGGTCTTGGCGAGCATCGCCGAGAGCTCGCCGAGCTGGGGCTGGTGCCCCACGGCGAGCACGGAGTCGGCCTTCGCACCGCGCTCCTCGAGATGGGCGAGGGTCTGGTCGGGCGGCAGGGTGTTGTCGAGCGGCGCGAACACCTCGGGCGCGCCGGCCTTCATCGCCTCGGCGGCCAGGGACGCGGTCTGGCAGGCGCGCTTGAGGGGGGAGTTCAGGATGAGGGCCGGCTTGCCCTCGCGGCGGGCCAGCTCGGCGGCCATGCGGGGCACTTCGCGCTGACCCTTCGGAGAGAGCGGCCGCAGGGCGTCGGTGGCCACCCCGGCCTCGGAGGGCGAGAGGGCATGACCGTGGCGCATCAGGAACAGCCGTTTCATGGGCGGGCAGGATACCAAATCACAGGAAGTAATCGAAGCCGGCGAAGAACCGCTCGAGGAGGCGCTCCCTCCAGGGGCGGCGTTCCCATGCGTCGAGGGTGATCTCGCGGGAGTGCTCGACGCCGCGGTCGAAAGCGTCGGCGAGCGTGCCGGCGAACTCGGGATCGAGGGTGTTCAGGTTGGCCTCGAGGTTGTGGCGCAGGCTCCGGTGGTCCAGGTTGTAGGAGCCGACGGAGCACCACCGCCGGTCCACGCACACCGCCTTGGCGTGCATCATCGGGCCCATCCACTCGAATATGCGCACGCCGCGCGACAGGAGGGCGGCGTAGGTCGAGCGGCCGGCGTACCAGACGGACTTGACGTCGGGCACTCCCGGGACCATCACGCGCACTTTGACGCCCCGCCTCGCGGCCTTGGTCAGGGAGCGACGCACGCGCCAATCGGGCACGAAATAGGAGTTGGCGATGTCCACGCGCTCTTGGGAGGCGCGCAGGGCGTTGGCGTAGGACTCGCGGATGACGAAGCGGTGCAGCAGCTCCGCGTTGGCCTCTATCTTCACCTTCGCGCCTCCGGGCGCGGGGCCGGGGTGGCCGTGCGAGTCGAACCAGCGCCCGGTGTGCTTGAACCAGACGGAGCGGAAGAGCCGGTCGGCGTCGTAGGCGGCGGGGCCTTCCACGCGCGCGTGCGCGTCGGGCCAGTCCAGGCCGCCCTCGTCGAGCGGCGCGTGCATGGCGGAGATGTTCATCCCGCCGATGAAGGCGACCTTCCCGTCGCAGACGAGAAGCTTGCGGTGGTCGCGGCGGTTCCACGCCCAGCGCGGCCGCCACGGCGCCACCGGGTGGTACTCCAGCGCCTGGGCGCCGGCGTTGCGCAGGCGCGTGAGGATCACGGGGTCCAGGTCGAGCGACCCGACGGAATCGTAGATGAGCCGCACGCGCACGCCCGCGCGGGCCTTCGCCTCGAGCGCGTCGGCGAAGCGGCGGCCCACGTCGTCGGAGCCGTAGATGTAGGTCTCGAGGTGGACGCTCTCGGTCGCGGCCTCGATGGCCTGGAGCATGGCGGGGAACAGGTCGTGGCCGCGCACGTACAGCGTGAGCTTGTTGCCCGGGACGTACTCCTCGAGGTCCCACGTGAAGTCGCCCGAGCCCGTCTTGGCTCGGCGCAGCAGGGTGGAGACCTTCGGTAGGCCCGGTAGTCGCATCGGGGATATCATATACTCTCGACCGTGACCCGCGCGCTCCTTCTCTTGTCTTTGGCCGTCCCCGCCGGCGCCTGGGAGTTCGGCAACGGCGCCGGCGTCGAAGAGCGCTCCGCGGAGCTGCGGGGCTACTGGCGCCCTTTCAACAAGACCATGGTGGACCTGGACATGGTCAAGCGCTCCGCCCAGGATGAGGAGCCGGACTGGGTGACGCGCGAGAAGGAGAAGATGACGCTCCCGGAGCGCCCCTTCGGCCGTCTCGCCGGGTTCGTCATGCGCCGCGACGACGTGCGCTTCTACGTCGTCGGCCGCCACGGACCGCTCACCGAGGGCCTCAAGGACGGCGCGGCCCGCAAGGAGCGCCTGGCCGCCCTCAAGCGCGCCGAGGCCGCGGCGGTCGAGACGTTGCTGGAGACTCTGTCCAAGGAAGGCGAGGAGGGGCTCGAGTTGACCTCCAGCGCGCCGGGCCGGGCGTCCTTCTCGTCGGAGGGAGCCGGGGAGCCCGTGCGCGTGGTCTGGCATCCGCTCGACTTCTACCGCGACCAGGGCCGCGGCGCCGACCTCTACGTCCTGCTCTACGCCGACCGGCGGCGCGCCGGCGTCCCGCCGGCCGCGCCCGCCGCCGCCGCTCCGGCGGAAGACAAGGCGGTCTTCCCGTCCCGCCGCAAGCCGCCCGTCGGCTTCGGGAGCCCGCGCTGATGGCCGGTAAAGAGCACTTCGAGAAGCTCCAGGCCCTGCTCGAGATCGAGCGCGAGGCCGAGAAGCAGGAGAACCTGCGGGAGCTCCACAAGTTCCCCGTGGCCCAGCGCGAGGCCCTGGGCAAGACCGTCACCGGCCTCATCGCGGGCGACGCGGAGACGGGCCTGGGCGGGATGAGCCTGCTGCCGCTGACCATCAAGCCGCGGGGCGACGAACTCTCTCCCTTCCACGCGATGAACGCGGGCGACAACGTCCTGCTGACCTTGCCGCCGGGCTCGAGCTACAAGTCGGTGGAGGGCACGCTCTTCAAGGTGAAGGAGTACGAGGTCGTCATCGCGCTCAACGCCGCGCCGCCCGACTTCATCCACCGCGGCGTCTGCCAGCTCGACCTGCTCGGCTCCGACGCGACCTACAAGCGCATGCGCAAGGCGCTCACCACGGTCGCCGAGTCCAAGCGCTCGCGCCTGTCGACCCTGCGCGAGGTCTTCCTCGGCGAGGAGAAGCCCGCGCGCGGCAAGGTGCCCAAGATCGTCTGGTCCAACAAGGACTTGAACGAATACCAGCAGGACGCGGTCAAGAGCGCGCTGGCCGCCGAGGACGTGGCGCTCGTGCACGGCCCGCCCGGCACCGGCAAGACCACCGTCTTGGTCGAGATCATCCGCCAGCACGTCGGCCGCGGCGAGCGCGTGCTGGCCACCGCGCCGTCCAACATCGCGGTCGACAACATGCTCGAGAAGCTGATGCCCACGGGCCTGCGCGTCGTGCGCCTGGGCCACCCCGCGCGCACCATCGAGGCGCTGCGCCACGGCAACCTGGCCCACCAGCTCGAGGAAGACCCCGCTTACGAGGAAGTCAAAGAGCTCGACGCCCACCGCGAGCGCTTCATCCGCAAGGAGAGCCACTTCGGCCGCGGCATGCGCCAGCTCGGCTACGAGGAGCGCCAGAAGCGCGAGCGCGAGATCGCCCGCCTGTGGCGCGCCGCGCGCGACCTCGAGGAGGAGATCTCCCGGCGCATCGTGGCCTCGGCCCAAGTCGTGCTGGGCACGCACGCCGGCATCTCCAAGCGCTTCGTGAAGGGGGACTTCGACCTGGTCGCGATGGACGAGGCGTCCCAGGCCACCGAGCCGTTGTCCTGGGTGCCGCTGTGCATGGCGCGCAAGGCCGTGTTCGCCGGCGACTCCAACCAGCTGCCGGCCACGATCTACTCGAAGGAGGCCGCGCAGCAGGGCCTCCAGACCACTTTGTTCGACCGTCTCAAGGAAGTCCTGCCCGCCAGCGCGCAGACCTTGCTGCGGGTGCAGTACCGCATGCACGAGGACATCATGCGCTACTCCTCGGACCGCTTCTACGACGGCAAGCTCATCGCGCACGAGTCCGTCGCCAAGCACGTCGCCGCCGAGCTCGAGGGCGTCTCGCCCACCGACCTGACCTCCCGCCCCGTCACCTACGTCGACACCGCGGGAGCGGGCTTCGACGAGTCGTGGAACGAGATGCTGGAGAGCCGCGAGAACAAGGGCGAGGCCGAGCTCGCGATGAAGCTGTACCACCAGCTGCGCGAGGCGGGCCTCAAGACCTCCCAGATCGCGCTGCTGACGCCCTACGTCGCCCAGGCGCGCATGCTCAAGGGCCTGCTGCGCCACGAGTCCGGCCTCGAGATCGGCTCGGTGGACGGCTTCCAGGGCCGCGAGAAGGAAGCCGTCATCGTGTCCCTCGTGCGCTCCAACGAGGCCGGCCAGGTCGGCTTCCTGTCGGACCTGCGGCGCCTCAACGTCGCGCTCACGCGCGCGCGGCGCCTCCTCATCGTCATCGGCGACTCGACGACCATCGCCCGCCACGCCGACTACGAGGCCTTCGTGGCCCACGCCGACAAGCTCGACAGCCACCGCTCGGCTTACGAGTGGATCGGCGGCTGACGCCCTAAGGGCGCTTCACCTTCCGGCGCGCCGCGTAGAGCTTCGGCATCTCCGCCGCCCACAGCTTCGGATGGACCGCGGCGTCCTCCTTGGCCCGCCGCAGGATGGCGCGTTCCGGATTCTTCTCGATGTACGGTGCGCGCCGCTCGGGCGGGACGTCCCGCGCGAGGACCCGCGCCGACAGGCGGGCGATGCGCGCCTCCAGGTCGAGGATGTGCGGGTGAGAGGCGGCGAGCGCCAGCGCTTCGGGCGAGGGGCGCGGCCCCTTGCCGAAGTCCAGTAGGAACCGCTCCAGGTAGTCCGCGTTGCGGCGGCCCTGGAGGAGCTGGTCGCCCAGCACGCGGCTCGCCTCGAGCTTGTCGATGAGGACGGAATACGTCGAGCGGCGCTCGCCGTGCTCGGCGACGAAGTGATCGATCGCGCGGAAGTAGAAGTCCTCGATGTCCCGGTGAGGGTCCTCCGTCGGGTACTCCCGGCGAAGGCGGGCGATCCGCGCCTTGTAGGATGCGACGGCGTCGGCCATCTCCCCAACGCTCAGGCTCAGGATGTAGGACCTGCTCTCATCGACGCGGCCGCGCTCCGCGGTAACGCGGTCGCGAGCCAGGTACCGGGCCGCTCGCGCGGCCTCGACGTCGCCGAGCTCCATGCCGACGACGTCGCCGACCAAAGTCGCGTAAGTCTCGCTCCCGATGTAGTGGGTCAGGATGTCCGACGGGACGTCGTAGCGCAGGTGCCGCGCCGCGTGCCCGAGCAGCTCGTGCGCGAGCATCGCGGCCGCCTTGTCGCGCCGAGCGGGATGGAGGAACAGGGGGCTCAGGCGCACGCTCAAGTCGGAGTGCTGGAAGAAAGCGAGGCCGCCGTACAGCCGCTCTCGCCCGTCCAGGCGCAGGACGCGGGCCTCTATCTCGGGATCGAAGACCACCCGTACGGGGCGGCGCAGGGCCAGGAGCTCGGGGAGCAGCTCTTGGGCCGTCGGCGTCTCGATCATCCTCGCGACGATGCGGTCGAGGGCCTCGCGCTCGACGCGGCCGTTCGCGAGCAGCAGGTCGCCCACGCCCGGGCGGCGCGCCGGCACGGCGGCGAAGAGGGCCGCGAGGAGGGCGGCGAACAGGACGCCCTTGAGGAGGGGGGCGGCGGCCTTCACGCCTGGAGTATACCCCGCGAACGCCCACGGGGCGAGATGGAACTTCCGGCCCGCTCGGTCGGGCTCAGCGCTTCGCGCGCAGCCTTTCGAGCACGGGCTCCCAGAAATCAGGGTGCACCGGCGCGTCCTGCTTGACGCGGTCCAGCAGGACGTCGATGGCGTCCGGGGCGGCTCTCACGGGGGCCGGGACGGGCGCGCGGCGGAGAGCGAGGGCGCTCGCCAGGGCGAGGACGCGCGGCGTCAGGCGCGCGAGGCACTGAAGCGCTGCGGCGGCTGCTC
>CAZTZW010000024.1:2513-15843 GCA_964618085.1 uncultured Elusimicrobia bacterium | reverse complement strand
TCCGCGGCCTTCGCCGCGACCGCGGGCGCCCCGGAGGTCGTCGACGGCGGGGTCTGCGTGGGCGGGTGCCGGCAGGCGGCGGCGAACACGACGACGAGCAGGAAGCGGCGCACTCTTCCGGAGTATAACCCCCTGGACGGGGGGCGTCGAGGCCTAGATATCAGCCGAGCTTGAGGGCGGAGAGGATGAACTGCACGCCGAGCGCGGCGAGCAGGAGGCCCATGAGGCGGGTGATGATGTTGATGACGGTCGACGACAGCCGCTTGACGCCCATCGCGCCGATGACCAGCACGTAGTAGCTGGCGACCGCCACGGCTGCGATGACGCCGAAGAAGATGGCCTTCTGTTCGACGCCGTGCGCCCGGTTGGCGAGCACGATGGAGGTGGTGATGGCGCCGGGGCCGGCGAGCATGGGCACGGCCAAGGGAGTGATGGCGATGTCTTCCTTGCCCGCGCCTTCGGCGGCCTCTTCGGGCGTCTCGCGCAGGGGGGACTTCTGCGCGCGGATCATGTCCAGGGAGGACAGCAGGAGGACCAGGCCGCCCGCGATCTGGAACGCCGGCATGGTGATGCCGACCAGCTTGAAGATGAGCGGCCCGCCCAGCGCGAACACGGCCATCACGCCGCCGGCGGTCAGGCAGGCGGTGCGGGCCATGCGGCGGCGCTGCTCCGCCGAGTCGTGGGTGGTCATCGCCAGGAAGCTGGGGATGACCGCGAAGGGGTCCACGATGGCGAAAAGGGAGCCGAAGGTCAGGAACGCGTACTCGAGCACGCCCTGATTCTAGCTTAACGCCTTCGCCAGGGCATTGACCTGGGCTAACTCCGCGTCTATACTAGCCGCGGCCCCATGATCCCCGCCCTCAAAGATTCGCTGGAAAATCCGAAAGGATTCACGCTCGAGGCCCCCAAGCCCCTCATCGAGGCGCGTTCCGGCTTCAAGGACGTCCTTTATAGGGTCCAGGACGTGGTCAGCGATTGGGAGGGCTATTCCGCGGCCCTGAAGCGGACGCGCCCGGAGTACAAGCCGCGCGTCCTGCTCGTCTCCCACGACATGTCGGAGATCGAGAACATCACCCTCATGGCGCTGGGCGGCGTGGTCAAGGCCATGAACGGCGAGCCGCATTACCTGCTGGTCAACCCGTCCAACACCAAGGCCATCGACGCGGCCATCGAGTCCTTCCGTCCTGATTTCCTCGGCTTCAACCTCTACACCGGCCTCACCGACCACGTCTTCGAGTGGCTGCAGCGCTACCGTCTCGAGTCGGCGCGCCGCGTCTTCAAGAAGGACTTCCGCGACTTCGCGGCGGCCGACGCGGCGCTGAAGGCGGCCGTGACCGAGGCGGGGGGGCCGCTGCGGGAGGGCGGCAAGACCGTGTTCGCGCCCGTCATCGTCGGCGGGCACTACAACAACCACGACTACCGGCACTCCTGGGACCGCGGCGCGGATTTCTCGGTGCGCGGCAAGGGCGTCAACCTGCTCAAGGACGTCCTGCTCGGGCACTTCGAGCCGGGCGTCTATCACGACCCCCAGTCCTTCCCGAACATCCCGGTCTTCGACCGCGAGGGCTTTTATCGCGACACCTTCGCCTTCTCCGACGAGACCAAGAAGTACGCGCTCTCGCCGGTGAAATCCGTTCTCACCGCTCTGGGCTGCGCCTACCGCTGCACCTACTGCTACATCGGCTCGCTCGTCGAGAACCTGGAGGCCGCCTACAAGGACAAGGGCGTGAAGCCCCCGTCCATCATCCAGGACCGCCCGCTGGAGGTCGTCCTGCAGGAGGGCCGCGACATCCGCAGGCTCGACGGCCGCTACGGCGTGCGCACGACCGCCGTCTTCGACCAGGCCGACATCTCGCTCAACAACTTCGAGTGGTGGGGGGAGCTCGGCAAGCGCTGGACGGCCGAGGTCGGCATCCCGCTCTACATCCAGGCGCGCCCGGCCATGCTCGCGGGCGCTCAGGGCCGCCGCCGCATCGAGATGATCGCCAAGGACAACCTCGTCGCCGGCATCTCGATGGCGGTGGAGTCCGGCGACGAGGCCGTGCGCCGCCTCCTGCTCAAGCGCATGGAGCCCAATTCCGCCATCGTCGACGCGCTCAAGAACGTGAAGTCCGCGATGATCCCCATCCGCACCCAGGTCATCACCGGCCTGCCCGTCATCCGCCCGTTCCGCGAGCCCAAGACCGACATCGGCCTGGTGGGCGCGTCCGGCGACGAGCACTACTACGACGACCCTCTCCAGGAGACCCTCAAGGGGCTCGACCTCATCTGCTCGACGGGCCTGTTCGGCAAGGAAGACTACTACTGGAACTCGCTCTATTCCCCGTTCCCCGGCACGCCGCTCGGCGATTACTCCTTCGAGTGCGGCTTCCACGACGGCGCGACCGACAACAAGGAGCGCGCCTACATGTTCACCTCGGAGGTGGGCCTGGAGTGCTTCCCGCCGCACGTCGTGCGCAAGCAGACCGCGTTCCACCGCATGGCGAACTTCTTCGCGCACCTCCTCAACGGCCGCGACATGATGACCCTGTACCTGTACTCGCGGGACGTCTTCGGCGTCGAGGATTTCGCCGACTTCGTCGCGGAGAAGGCGCCGATGTTCAAGACGGCCAAGCTCTACACCAAGTTCGGCCTCATCCCCGAGCCCACCGACGACATGCTGCGCGCCTTCGTCGAGCACGCCTACCCGGCGCCCGAGGACGCGGCCTTCAAGGCCGTGAACCTCAAGCTGGTGCCGTACTACTCCATCCTCCTCGACGGCATGCTGCTCGCGGCGAAGGTCGCGGATCGCTACTTCAAGGAGAAGGCGCGCGGCAAGGCCTTCGGCCTGGACGAGCTGACCCGCGTGGAGCGCAACCACTACTACGACAACAGCTACAACATGACCTACCTGCCGCCGCGCTTCGCCGCGTTCCTGCGCCCCTACATCCACGAGAACCGGCTGACCTTGGTCGCCGAGAAGCCGCGCGCCGAGAGCAAGACCGTCGAGGCGCTGGACGCCGAGACGCTTCGCAGCGCGAGCTAGCGCCCGCTCAATAGCGCGTCGTAGCGCGAGGCGATGGAAGCGGCGACGACGCCGGGTTCCATCAAACGAAGGCAGTCGTGGTGGCCGCAGTTGGAGTAGTTGAGCACCCCGCCCCCGACCTGGGGCATCCCTAGGCGCGCGCATGGAGAGCACGGGAGCTCGATGCGGATGTCCAGGTGCTTCTCCCTGTCCCACGGTGAGCCGCAGTCCGACGGCGCCGACGGGCCCCACACGGTCGCGGTGGGCACGCCCGAGGCCATCGCGGCTTTGGCGATGCCGGTGTCGTTGACCAGCATGAGGGCGCAGCGGCGGGCGAGCGCGAAGGTGACGAGCAAGGACTCCTGGCCCGTCAGGTCGAGGAAGCCCTTCTCGAAGGTCGAGGCGAACTCCGCGGCCAGGGGCCTCTCGTCGGGCCCGCCGAGCAGGGCGAAGCGCAACGAGGGATAGCGCTCGGTGAGCAGGCGGCACGCGCGGCCCCACTGCGCGGCGGGCCAGATCTTGTTGTACTGGCTGAACGGCGAGCCGATGTGCAGGCCGACGGTGACGCGGCCGGGGGCGTCGGGTAGAAGGGCGGCGGCGCGCTCCTCGGCGCGCGCGTCATCGGGCAGGGTCGGGCGCGACGCTTCGAGCGCGGGGGTCTTCAAGCCGAGTGCCTGGGCCAGGCGCAGGCCGCGAGTGACGGCGTGCTCGCCGTCGGCGTCGACCCAGACCTTGCGGTTGAGGACCAGCCGCTTCTCGAACTCCCCGGCGATGACGCCGCGCCGGACGACCTGCAGGACGTGGGCGAGCCAGGACAGGTCCCCGCGCGGCAAGGCCAGCGGGCGGCAGTGGCCCACGCGCACGGGTATGGAAAGAAGGCCGACCGCGAAGGCGAGGAGCGGCGTCGCCGGGCACACGACGGCGACGTCGAAGCCGCCCTCGCGCACGCGCCGCGTCAGCTCGTCGCGCGTCTCCTGCTCTTTGAGGGCGGCGTAGCCGTAGGTCCAGTGCTCGTCGAAGAGGCCCAGGGGAGGCAGGACCTCCGCCGAGCAGACGCTGGGGTCGGAGACGAAGACGATATGGGCCTTGGGCCGGCCTTCGCGCACCGCGCGCAGGAAGGGGAGCAGGAACAAGACGTCGCCGATGCCCGCGTAGCCCAGGACGAGGATGCGGCGGGGCTCGGCCGCGGCGGGACGCGCGCGGACGAAGAGCCGCGCCAGCAGGAGGCGGACGTAGCGTTCGGCCAGTCTCAGTTTTTGTAGACTCACGACGCCGTTATTCTGCCATATCGCCCATATGAAGAGCCCCCGGAGCCGGAAGCGTCCCATGCGCGAAGTCGCCGTCGGCGGCTTCAAGACCAGCCCCCGCGCCCGCCGCTACGTCCTGCAGGCCTTGGACTCGGGGCGGCTCTCCTACGGACCCTTCCACCGCCGGTTCGAATCGGCCTTCGCCGCCGAGCACGACTCCAAGCACGCCGTGTTCCTCAACTCCGGCACGAGCGCGCTCCAGATCGCGCTGCAGGCGCTGAAGGAGCGCTACGGGTGGCGCGACGGCGACGAGGTCATCGTCCCATCGGTGACCTTCGTGGCCACGGCCAACATCGTGCTGCACAACCGCATGAAGCCCGTCTTCGCCGACGTGGACCCGCTGACCTACACCTTGCACCCGCAGCGTTTCCTGGAGAAGATCACCAAGCGCACGCGCGCGGTCATCCCGGTCCACCTGCTGGGCCTGCCCGCGGACATGCGACCCATCCTCGCCATCGCCCGCCAGCACGGCCTGCGCGTCATCGAGGACTCCGCCGAGACGATGTTCGCCCGCTATGAGGGCAAGAAGGTCGGCTCGCTGGGCGACATCGGCTGCTTCTCGACCTACGTCGCGCACTACATCGTGACGGGCGTGGGCGGACTGGCCACGACCAGCGACCCGGCGCTGTACGTGCGCCTGCGCTCCTTGATGAACCACGGGCGCGACTCCATCTATCTCTCCATCGACGACGACGCTGGCGCCAAAGGCAAGAAGCTGCACGAGATCGTCGCCAAGCGCTTCAAGTTCGTCTCGCACGGCCACAGCTTCCGCGCCACCGAGCTCGAGGCCGCGCTCGGCCTGGCCCAGCTCGATGAGAAGGACGCCATCGTGCGCGCGCGCGTCGGCATGGCCGAGCGTCTCACCGCGGGGCTGCGCCCGTTCGCCGACCGGCTCCAGCTGCCGTGGGCCCCGCCGGGACGCGACCACACCTACATGCTCTACGGCCTCGTGCTGCGGGGCCGCGACAAGAAGCCGCTGGTGAACTTCCTCGAGGACCGGGGGGTCGAGACGCGCGATATGCTCCCGCTCATCAACCAGCCCGTGTACCGGAAGCTGTACGGAGACCTGGATCGCCGCCTGCCCATCGCGCGCGAACTGAACCGCTCGGCCTTCTATATCGGCTGCCACCAGTATATGACCCCGGCCGACGCCGATTACGTCGTCGAGCAGTTCCGGGCCTATTTTCGGCGCGCATGAGCGCGCGGCTGTCCGTCGTCATTCCCGCGCTCGATGAGGCCGTCTCGCTGGAGACGCTCCTGCCCGCCCTGCGCCGGGTGCTCGACTCGCTCGGCGAGCCTTACGAGGTGATCCTGGTCGACGGTCGCTCCCAGGACGCGACCGTCGCCGTGGCCGAGCGCCATGGCGCTCGGGTGCTGCGCCAGCGCGGGCGCGGCTACGGCGCGGCGGTGCGCGAAGGCATGGCCGAGGCGAAGGGCGAGTGGATCGTGCTGATGGACGCCGACGGCTCGCATCCGCCCGAGACCGTGGCGCGCTTCTGGGAGCGCCGCGAGGGGCACGACCTGATAGTCGCCTCGCGCTATTGTCTGGGCGGCTCCAGCGACATGCCTTTGACCCGCCACATCCTCAGCCGTCCGTTGTCGTGGGTCATGCGGCGGGTGCTGGACCTGCCCATCCGCGACACCTCCAGCGGTCTGCGGCTCTACCGTCGCGCCGCGCTCGAAGGGACGAGCAGCGAGGCGTCGGACTTCTCGGTCCAGCAGGAGCTGCTGGTCCGCGTCCTCGAGAAGGGCGGGCGCGTGGGGGAGATCCCGTTCCATTACGCGCCGCGCGTGGGAGGCCGCTCCAAGGCCGACGCATGGCGTTTGGCGCCGGCTTATATCCGCCTCATGCTGCGTCTCAAGCCGCTGCGCGGCGGTTGGCGCGCCGAGGCGGGCCTCGCGCTCGTTCTCGCGGCGGGTCTGGCGACGGGCCTGTGCGGTCTCGGCTCGGGGCTCCCCGGACCCGGCCGCTGGCGCGCCCTGCCCCCGGACCTGCGCGGCTCCCCGGAGTTCGCCTCGCGGCTGGCCGAGTCCTGGCGGCGGCTGTACGCGGACATCCGCGTCTCGCACGAGCGCCGCGACGCCGAGGAGCCCGTCACCTACGTCAAAGGCCGCGTCGAGGCGGCGCCCGGCTGGACGTTCCCCCCGGCGCCGCTCATCAATTCCGCGCGCTCCCTGATGACGCAGTCGGAGAATCCGGACGAGAAGAAGGCCTTCGTCATCCTGTCCCAGATGCGGCCGTGGCGGCTGGAGTTCGAGCCGCTCTACGTCCAGTACGGTGGCGGGTTCATCTATCCGTTCGGCGCCTTCCTCGTCGCGGCGCGCGCGCTGGGCCTGGCGGTACTCACGCCGGACTTGGCCCGCTACCTGGTCCATCCCGAGGACATGGGCCGACTCTATCTCCTGGGGCGCGTCTACATCCTGCTCTTCCATCTGGGGACGCTATGGGTCCTCTACGAGACCGGACGCCTCTTCGGCGGACGGCGCGCCGGGGTCGCCGCCGCCCTGCTCTTCGCCGCGGCTCCCTTCGTGGTGGCGGGCTCGCACGTGCTCAAGCCCCACCCGGTGTCGGCGTTCTGGCTGGCCTTGGCGGCGCACTTCATGGTCCGCGCGGTGGAGGAAGGCCGGCAAGAGGACTACCTGGGCTGCGGGCTCGCGGCGGGCGCCGCGATGAGCGGGAGCCTCATCCTGGTCTTCGCCCCGCTCTTTCCCTTGCTCGCGCGCGCCGTCGGCGGACGGGGCTCGTGGCGCTGGGCGGCCGTCGGCGCGGCGGCAGGCGGCGGCCTGGCGGCCCTGCTCAATCCCTACCTCCTCCTCGCGCCGGACCGCTTCGCCTGGGAGCTCACGGTCTACGCGCCGACGCGCTTGAGTCTCGCGCCTTCCGCGCTCCTGGAGATGGCGACGCGGCACCTTCCCCGGGGCGCGGGCGCGGCGACCGCCGTCCTCCTGGCCGCGGGTACGCTGTCCGGATTGCTCGGCCGCGACCGCCGCCTGCGGGCGCTGGCCGTCGCGGTCCTGGGCGGGTCCTTCCTCCTGTGGCTGCGCTTCGCGGCCGCCGACGAATCGCTGCTGCGCATCTTCACCGGACCGTTCGCCTTGGCGTGCTCGCTGGGAGCGGCTCTGGCCTGGCGCCTGCCGAAGCCGGCCGCCGCCGTCGCGGTCCTGCTGGCGCTCGGCGAGTCGGGCGCGCGCGCGGCGCCCTATCTCGCGGACCTGCGCGCCGGCGCGTCTGGCTCGTCCACGCGGGAGGCCGCGGCGGACTGGATCGACGCCCGGGTGCCCGCGGGCGCCCGTCTCGGCCTGAGCCGCTTCCCCGAGCCCGCGCACGCGCCGCCCTTCCGCTGGGACCGTCTGAGCCTCGTCTTCTTCGAGACGCCCGCCGCCCTGGGCTCCGAGCGTCCGGAATGGCTGGCGTATCCCGTCGACGCCTGGGCGCGGGAGGACTCGGCCTTCCGCGCGGGCTACGAGACCGCCGCCGTCTTCCCGCGCCGGAGCGCGCTCGGCCGGACCGCGACGGACCCCTCTTTTTACGCGAACGCGGGGATGGTCGTGCTCCGTCGCTCCGGCATGGACAGCCCCGGTCAAAAGCGTTAATATCAGCCCGTCGCGGGGTCCCTCGCGCCAGTGCATGCCTACGCCCATCAACTCCTTCTATAGCGAAGCGGAACTCAAAGAACTGGGCTTCAAGAGCGTCGGGACCGACGTCAAGCTCAGCCGCAAGTGCTCCATTTATAACCCGGCCGCCATCTCCATCGGCGACCACGTGCGCATCGACGACTTCTGCATCCTGTCGGGCAGGGTCACGCTCGGCTCCTACATCCATATCGGCGCTTACAGCGCCCTCTTCGCCGCCGAGGACATCGTCATGGAGGATTTCTCCGGGCTGTCCTCGCGCGTGTCCGTCTACACCGTCTCCGAGGATTATCTCGGCGGCAGCCTGACCAACCCGACGGTCCCCGACGCCTATCGCAAGGTCGTGCGGGGGCCGGTGCGCTTGAAGAAGCACGTCATCATCGGCGCCGGCTCCGTCGTCCTGCCCGGCGTGACCATCGGCGAGGGGACGGCGGTGGGCGCGCTGGCGCTCGTGCTGGGCTCGCTCAAGCCCTGGAAGGTGGCGCTGGGTTCGCCGGCGAGGCCCAAGGCCGAGCGCAAGCGCGAGGCCATCGAGGCTCTCGAGGCGAAGATGCGCGCCGAGGGACTGGTCCGATGATCAACGTCTTCGGCTCCCTGATGGGCCCCGAGGAGCTGGAGGAGGTTCGCACCAGTCTCGAGGCGCAGTGGATCGGCATCGGTCCCAAGACCGCGGCCTTCGAGAAGCAGTTCGCCGAGCGTCTGGGCTTGCCCGGTTTCGTGCTCCTCGACTCCGGATCGAACGCCCTGCACTTGGCGGTCAAGCTCCTGGACCTGCCGCCGGGCTCCGACGTGCTCGTGCCCTCTTTTACCTGGATCTCCTGCGCCCATGCCGTCGTTCTGTGCGGCCACAACCCGGTCTTCTGCGACGTCGACCTGCAAACGTTGAACGTCACGCGCAAGACCGTCGAAGCCGCCCGCACCCCGAACACGCGCGCCGTCATGGTGGTGCACTATGGCGGTCTGCCCGTGCGCCTCGACGAGTTCGAGGGCCTGGGCCTGCCCGTCGTCGAGGACGCGGCCCATGCCACCGACTCGCGCCTGAAGGGCGCCGCCTGCGGCGGCATCGGCGAGGTGGGCATCTACAGCTTCGACGCGGTGAAGAACCTGGCCATGGGCGAGGGCGGCGGGCTGACCGCCAAGGACCCGGCCCGCATCGCGCGCGCCAAGCAGCTGCGCTACTGCGGCATCGGCAAATCCGGCTTCGAGGCCTCGGCCAACAAGCAGCGCTGGTGGGAGTACAACGTCACCGACTTCTTTCCCAAGATGCTGCCCAGCGATATCGCCGCTTCCATCGGCCTGGCCCAGCTGCGCAAGCTCGACAGGATGCAGGCCTGGCGCAAGGAGATCTGGGAGACCTACCAGAAGGAGTTCGCCTCCCTGGGCTGGCTCACGCGGCCCGTCGACGCGCCGGCCGACGCGCGCCACTCCTACTTCACCTACTGTGTGCGCGTGCCCGGCGGCAAGCGCGACGCCTTCGCCAAGCGGCTCTACGACAAGGGCATCTACACGACCTTGCGCTACCACCCGCTCCACCTCAATCCCATCTACAAGTCGAAGGCGAGACTGCCCGTGTGCGAGCGCCTCAATGAAGAGGCCTTGAGCCTGCCCATCCATCCCGCCCTCAAGCCCGCCGACGTGGAGAAGATCGTCGCCGAAGTGAAAGCCTTCGCGGCATGAGCGACCCGGTCGTCGTGCTCGGCGCGGGCTGCGCCGGACTCTCCGCCGGACGGCGTCTTCGCGCGCTCGGCCGCCCGGTCCTCGTGCTCGAGGCCGCGGACCACGTGGGAGGCCTGGCCGGGGGCGCGCGGCTGCACGGGGACGTCTATGAGTACGGGCCGCACATCTTCCACACGACGGATGCGGAGATCCTCGCCGACGTGAAGGGCTTGATGGGCGGCGAGCTCCTGCCCTACGAGCGCACCATCCGCGTGAAGTTCCTGGGCGCCCTGTTCGCGTTCCCGCTCTCCATCGCCGACGTCCTCCTGAAGCTGCCGTTGACGACCACCTTGAGCGCCGGCTTGAGCTTCCTGTGGCACGCGTCCATCGGGCGCCTGCGCCGTCCGGCGCGCGAGGACTCGGAGACCGTCTTGCGCCGCGAGTACGGGGAGGTGCTGTACCGGCTCTTCTTCCATGACTACATCCAGAGGGTGTGGGGCATCCCGCCGGCGGGGTTCTCCCCGGCCTTCGCGCGCCAGCGCATCCCGCGACTCGACCTGCTGGAGATCCTGGACAAGGCCTCGGCGGCGTTCAGGAGGCGCTTCGGCTCCACCTCCGTGCGCACGGAGGGGTTCGTCGAGAAGGTCGAGGGCGAGCTCTACACCACCCGGCGCGGCTTCTCACTCATATGCGACCGCATGGCCGAGGCTCTGAACGCCTCGGGCGGCTCCATCCGGCTGAACGCGCGCGTGGTCGGCCTGCGCCGCGAGGGGCCGCGCGTGACGGCCGTCGAGGTGGAGTCCGGCGGCCGCCGCGAGCTGGTGGACTGCTCCGGCGTCGTGAACACGCTGCCGCTCAACGCGGCAGCGCGGCTGGTCGAGCCTCCGCTGGGGCCGGAGGTCGCCGAAGCCGCGGCGCGCCTGCGCTTCCGCGCCATCGTCTTCGTGGGCTTCAAGGTCCGCCGGCCGCGCGTGCTCCCGGCCTCTTTCGTCTACTACCGCGAGCATTCCTTCAACCGCGTCACCGATATGTCCTATTTCAAGTTCGAGATGGATCCTCCCGGCAGCACCCTGCTCGTCGCCGAGATCGCCTGCGACCCGTCCGACGCGGTATGGTCCGATGAGGGGCTGGCACGGGAGCTGGCCTTGTCCGACTTGGAGCGGGAAGGCCTCTTCTCCCGCTCCGAGGTGCTGGAGAGCCTGGTCTACCGGACGGCGCACGGCCAGCCGATGTACACGCTGGGCTACGAGGGCGCGCTGAAGACTCTGCTGGACGCCGTCGAGGGCTTGTCCAACGTCGTGACCGCAGGCCGTCAGGGCCGCTTCGCCTACGTGAACACCCATGTGGCCATGAAGATGGGCAATCAGGCCGCCGACCGACTCCACGCCAAGCTTTGATAGGATGAAGCCATGAGCGAGCTGCTGAGCCTCGTCGTGCCGGCCTACAACGAGGAAGACGCCATCGACGACATCATGCGCAGCTGCCTCGAGGCGCGCGCGCCGCTGACGCGCGCCCTGGGGCTCTCCGGCGTCGAGATCGTGGTGGTCAACGACGGCTCGCGCGACAAGACCCTGGAGAAGGCGCGCAAGTGGACCGAGGCGCGCGTCGTCTCGCACCCGGTCAACCGCGGCTACGGCGCGGCGCTCATGACGGGCTTCAACGCCGCCAAGGGCGACCTCGTCGGCTTCCTCGACGCGGACGGCACCTGCGACCCGCTCGCTTTCGAGGGATTGGTGAAGGCCCTGCGCGCCGGTCCAGCGGACATGGCCGTCGGCCTGCGTCTGCACGGCGGCTCGCACATGCCGCTGGTGCGCGTCATCGGCAACAAGTTCTACGCGGCGCTGCTCGGCGGCCTCACCGGCCAGCGCTTCACCGACACGGCGAGCGGCATGCGCGTCTTCAAGAAGAGCCTGCTGCCGCGCATGGCCCCGCTGCCCACCGGCCTCGACTTCACCCCGGCGATGACCGCGCGCGTGGCCTGCATGGGCGGCCGCATCGTCGAGAGCCCCATCCCCTACTCCGAGCGCGTCGGCGAGTCGAAGCTCTCCGTCATCGGCGACGGGTTCCGCTTCCTGCGCTCCATCCTTTCCATCGTGTTCGCCTATTTCCCGCTGAAGGTGTTCGGCCCGCTGGGCGGCGTCTGCCTCGCGGCCGCCGCGGCCTACGGGCTGGGTCCCGTGCGCTTCTACCTGGCCCAGGGCCAGCTCCAAGAGGACATGATCTACCGGCTGCTGACCGTGCTCACGCTCGGCGTGGCCGGGGCGACCTTCCTGGCGTTCGGCCTGCTCGCGCAGAAGGCGGCCGACGCGGCCCTAGGCCGTCCCGGCGGCCTGCTGGACCGCCCCGGCCCGCGCACTACGGTGATGCTGACGGGCATCGCCTTATGGCTGGGCGGCATCGCGCTCAACGCGCGGCCCATCGCGCAGTATGCGGCTGAAGGGCGCATCTCCTTCCATTGGTCCTACGTGCTGACGGGCTCCTTGGCCGTCCTGTGCGGGACCGTGCTGGTCTCCCTCGCGGTCGCCCTCATCGGCTTCTCCCGCCTGCCGAGGCCGGACCAGCCGTGAGCTACTGGCGCGGCAAGCGCGTCCTCGTCGCGGGGGGCGCGGGCTTCATCGGCAGCCACGTCGTCGAGCGCCTCGTCGCGGCCGGCGCCCGGGTCACGGTGCCCGGCAGCTTCTCATCCGTGGGACGGCGCAATCTCGCCGCCGTCTGGAACGACGTGCGGCGCGTGAAGGCCGACCTTCTCGACCCGGTCGCGTGCCGCTCCGCGGCACGCGGACAAGACGTCGTCCTCAACCTCGCCGCGCGCGTCGGCGGCGTGGGCTACAACAGCCGCCACCACGCTTCGCTGTTCCGCGACAACATGGCCCTGGCGATGAACGTTCTCGAGGCGGCGCGCCGCGCCGGCGCGGCCCGCTATCTCGTGGTCAGCTCCGCCTGCGTGTACCCGCGCGACTGCGTCGTGCCCACGCCCGAGTCCGAGGGCTTCCGCGGCGCGCCGGAGACCACCAACGAGGGCTACGGCTGGGCCAAGCGCATGTCCGAGTACCTGGGCCGCGCCTATCACGAGGAGTACGGCATGACGGTCGCCATCGCGCGGCCCTACAACGCCTACGGCCCGCGCGATCATTTCGACCCGAAGGTCTCCCACGTCATCGCGGCCTTGGTCAAGCGCGTGTGCGACGGCGAATCGCCCCTGACCGTGTGGGGCGACGGCAAGCCGACGCGCTCGTTCCTCTACGTCGACGATTTCGCCCGCGGCCTGCTGGAGGTCGCGGAGCGCTACCCGAAGGCCGACCCGGTGAACATCGGCGCCGACGACGAGGTCTCCATCGGCCGCCTCGCGCGCACCATCCTCCGCCTGTCGGGCTCGAAGGCCAAGCTCCGCTTCGACACGTCCAAGCCCACCGGCCAGCCGCGGCGCAACTGCGACGTCCGCAAGGCGCGCAAGGTCATCGGCTTCAAGGCCGAGGTCGGCCTCGAGGAAGGCCTGCGCCGCACCATCGACTGGTACCGGGAGCACGAGGCGTGAGGCTCACGCGCGGGCTGGTCCTGCTGACCTATAACGAGATCGAGGCCCTGCCTAGGCTCTGGGACCGCATCCCATGGGAGTCGGTGGACGAGTTCTTCGTGGTCGACGGCGGCTCGAAGGACGGCACCGTCGATTACCTGAAGTCCAAGGGCGCCAAGGTCGTCGGGCAGGACCGGCGCGGCCGCGGCGGCGCCG
>CAZTZW010000024.1:0-2503 GCA_964618085.1 uncultured Elusimicrobia bacterium | reverse complement strand
TGCGTGGGGGGCTCGTTGGTGGGCCCGGTTTTTTCCTTTTTGTCCTGGGGCGCCTTGGTGGTGGGGCTGGCCGGGGGGGGCCGCGGACGCGCCTTCCAGCTTGCTCTCGAAGCCTCTCAGTCGGACGTCCTATGCTTCTATAGTCCCGACGGCAACGAGGATCCGGCCGACATCCCCAAGCTCTTCGCCAAGCTCGAGGAGGGGGGCTACGACCTCGTGGTCGCCTCCCGCATGAGCGCGGGGGCGCGCAACGAGGAGGACGTCCACTGGTGGCGTCCACGCAAGTGGGTCAACCTCGCCTTCACCTTCCTGGCCAACGTCTTGTGGAACCGGGGTCCCTACCTCACGGACACCATCAACGGCTTCCGCGTCATCCGGGCGGATTCGATGCGCCGCCTGGGGCTCAAGGTGGACGGCTTCGTCATCGAGTACCTCATGTCCATGCGCGCCATGAAGCTCGGCATGCGCGTGGGCGAGATCGCGACCATCGAGAGCCCGCGCCTGGGCGGCTCGAGCACCGCGCACTCCTGGCCCACGGGCTGGGAGTTCCTTCGCCGCCTCGCCGTCGAGGCCGCGGCGGGGCGGGGCTTCGCGGCATGACGGGATTCTGGCGCCTGCCGCGCGCGCTGGCCATGGCCGCGCTCGTGGGCTTCTCTTTGCGCGCGGGCTATTCGAGCTACGTCATCCTCAAGGGGATCAGCGCCCCATCGATGGACGAATACGAGACCATCGCCCTGCGCCTCCTCGAGTCCGGCCGCTTCGAATGGCGGCCCGGCGTGCCCACGGCCGCGCGCGAGCCCGGCTTCCCGTTCTTCATCGCCGGCGTGTACGCGGTCTTCGGTCCGCGGCCGCTGGCGGTGACGCTGACGTTCTGCGTGCTGGGCCTTCTGACCGCCCTGCTGCTGCGCGGCGCGGCCGGTCGCGTCTTTGGGGAGGATGCCGGAGACTGGGCCTTGCTCCTCGCGCTGTTCTATCCCTACTTCATCTTCTACACGGGCTACTTCTATCGGGAGACCTGGCTGTGCTTCCTGCTCGCGGCGTCGTTCTACGCCCTCGTGCGTCTCGAGGAGAAGCCGGACGCGCCGCGCTCCGCGGCCGCCGGCGCGGCCATCGGTCTGGGCGCGGCCAGTTTCGCCTCGCTGCTGCCCTCCTGCGCGCTCCTCGCGCTATACGCCGCCTGGCGGCAGGCCCGGCGCGCTCCGCGGCAGGCCCTGCTGCTGCTCCTGTTGGCCGCCCTTCCGTCGGCGTTGTGGACCGCGCGCAACTACGCGACGTTCGGCCGCTTCATCCCGGGAAGCACCTTGGGCGGCCTCAACCTCTACACGAACCTCATCGTCCCCGACGACGCGAGGGGCCTGGAGCGCGAGATCCAGATCAAGCACGCCGACCCGACCTGGGTCCGGATCATGGACCAGGGGCATCACATGGCCGACGACGGGAGCCAGCAGGCGGCCTTCATGGCCGCGGGGAAGGCGTGGATCCTCGCCCATCCGGGCGCTTACGCCGTACGCACGATCCGTCAGGTCGTGAAGCTGTGGCGGCCGGTCCCCTACAACCGCCGCTACCAGCACTCCTACGCGCTCATCGCGGCGGTGAGCCTTCTCTCCGACGGCTGGCTCATCCCGCTAGGCTTCTGGGCCCTATGGCGCCGGCGCGGCGAGGGCGCCCTGCCGCGCTACGCGGCCCTGTTCGTCCTCAGCGCGACCGTCGTCTATGCGCTGGTCTCGGCCATCGTCCGCTACCGGCTGCCGATCATGGTCCACTTGCTGCTGTGCGCGGCGGCCCAGCTCGCCGTCTGGCCGCCGGCCCGCCGCGTCCTGCGCGTCTTGAAAGCGTAACGCTCTCCCCTTTATATATACTGGCAACGTCCATGGCCGACCCTCGCAAGAACCACGCCGCGCGCCCCCAAGCCGAGGCATTCGCCCATAAAGCCGTCGTCATCTGGCTCCCTCTCCTTTACTGTCTGATCTCCTCGCTGTTCTTCCTGCGCACCTACGACTCCGCGCAGGTGAAGATCTCCATGATGCAGATGGGCGGCCTCGGCCTGCTCACGCTGTGGCTGGCGCGTCTCGTCGAGGCGGGCCGCGGGGCTTTCAATAAGGAAGACCTGGTCACCCTCTCGCCCTTCCTCGCCTGCCTGCTGTGGGGCGTCTTCTCGTTCCTGAACGCGCCGTACCACATGTCGAGCGTGGACTTCTTCCTGCGCAACACGTTCTTCATGATCGCCGCGCTCATCATCATCTACGAGTTCGACGAGGCCGGCGTCGCGCGCCTGACGAAATGGCTGGTCATCTCGGCGTGGATCGCGGTGGGCTACGGCACTCTCCAGTTCGTGGACAACACCTGGTTCCCCCGGGGGCCCGGTAAGGGCATCGACCCCTTCGTCTGGCGCGGCGCCTTCGGCAACCGCGTCTTCTCCACCTACGGCAACCCCAACTTCTACGGCGACTTCCTGGTCATCGTGTTCCCGGAACTGGCGCTCTGGCTGCCGAGGGCGCTGGGC
>CAZTZW010000023.1:0-16524 GCA_964618085.1 uncultured Elusimicrobia bacterium | reverse complement strand
ATCTCGCCGTCGCCGAGGATGACGACCGTCTTCCAGTCCTTCTTGTCGAGCTTGGCGGCGCAGGCCATGCCCAGGCCCACGGAGAGCCCTTGGCCGAGCGAGCCCGTCGAGAACTCGATGCCGGGCAGGCGCAGGCGGTCGGGATGCCCCTGAAGGGGCGAGTCCAGCTTGCGCAGCGTCATCAGCAGTTCCTTCGGGAAGTAGCCGCGGTACGCCATCGCGGCGTACAGCGCCGGGCAGGCGTGGCCCTTGGAGAGGATGAGCCGGTCGCGCCCCTCCCAGTCGGGCTTCTTGGGGTCGTGCTTCAAGAACTTCCAGTAGAGCACGGTCAGGATATCGATGACCGAGAGGGAACCTCCCGGGTGGCCGTTGCCGGCGGCTTCGATCATGCGGATGATGTCGAGTCGCATCTGCTTCGTCAGGGATTTGAGGTCGACGGGGGCGCTGGTGGCGGTGGGCATGCCTCGATTCTAGGAAACCGCCTCGTCGGTCCGCCAGGGAACGGAGGGCCTATGACGGCGATATTTTTATAGAATCCCCTCACATGAAGATCGAGACCTATATCGGCCAGATCCGCCAAGCGGCGGCGCACGTGAAGAAGAAGGCCCCGGGCTTCCGCCCCGACGTGGGTTTCATCCTCGGCTCGGGCCTCGCCAAGGCCGTCCCCCCTCTCGAGAAGGCCGTCGTCATCCCCTACCGCGACATCCCCGGCTTCCCGCGCACGACCGTGCCGGGCCACGAGGGCAAGCTCATCCTAGGCCGCTCGGCGGGCAAGTCCGTCGCCGTGATGCAGGGCCGCTTCCATTATTACGAGGGCCACGCGATGGAGTCCATCGCCCTGCCCGTGCGCACGCTCGAGTACCTCGGGCTCAAGACCCTCTTCGTCACCGCCGCCGTGGGCTCGATGAAGCCGGCCATCCGTCCCGGCCACTTCACCGTGGTCTCCGACCACATCAACCTCATGGGCCGCAACCCGCTGCGCGCCTTCCACGAGGAGGAGTTCGGCACCATGTTCCAGGACATGACCGACGCCTACGACCCTCGCCTGCGCAAGCTCCTGCTCAAGATCTGCAAGAAGCGCAAAGCCCCCGCCTCCGAAGGCGTCTACGTCGCGGTCGGCGGGCCCTCCTACGAGACCGCCGCCGAGATCCGCGCCTTCCGCGCGCTGGGCGGCGACGTGGTCGGCATGTCCGTCGTGCCCGAGGTCATCCCCGCGCGCCAGATGGGGCTGACCGTCGCGGCGTTGGTGTGGACCTCGAACATGGCGGCGGGCCTGCCCGGCGCCATCCAGAACCACGGCGACGTGCTCGCGCTGGGCGCCAAGGTCTCGGACGACCTTCGCGGCGTCCTGTCTGACACCATCGCGGCGCTCTAAAGAGCTCATGCGGTTCCTCGACCTCATCGCCAAGAAGCGCGACGGGGGCCGGCACACGCCGGAGGAGCTCGATGCCGTCGCGCGCGCCGCGGCTCAGGGCCTGGCCAAGGACTACCAGCTCTCGGCGTGGCTGATGGCCGTGCTCCTCAACGGCATGGACGAGAAGGAAACGGTCGCGCTCACGCGCGCCATGGCCCGCTCGGGCCAGACCCTCGGCCTCGGCGGCCTGAGCAGGCCGAAAGCGGACAAGCACTCGACGGGCGGCGTGGGCGACGGCGTCTCGCTGGCTCTCGCCCCCCTCGCCGCGGCCTGCGGCCTGGCCGTGCCCATGATGTCGGGGCGCGGCTTGGGCCACACCGGCGGCACGCTCGACAAGCTCGAGTCCATCGACGGGTTCACCGTGCGCCTCGACCTGCCTCGCATCCGCAAGCAGATGGAGGACATCGGCTTCTGCCTGTTCGGCCAGACCGGCGAGCTCGCCCCCGCCGACCGCGCGCTCTACCAGCTGCGCGACGCCACCGCGACGGTCCCGGCCCAGCCGCTCATCGTCTCGAGCATCCTGTCCAAGAAGGTCGCCGAGGAGCTCGATGCCCTCGTATTGGACGTGAAGGTCGGCTCGGGCGCCATCTTCATGGACGCCAAGCCCGCGCGCGCTCTGGCCAAGGCGCTGGTGAAGACCTCCAAGGGCCTGGGCATGAAGACGGTCGCCGTCCTCACCGCCATGGAGCAGCCTCTCGGCCGCTACGTGGGCAACGCGCTCGAGGTGCGGCAGGCCGTCGAGATCCTCTCCGGCGACGAGAGCGCCGCCGACTACCGCGAGGTGACCGTGACCCTCGGCGGCTGGATGCTCGCTTTGGCCAAGCTCGCGCGCACGCCGGCCGAGGGCGCGGAGAAGATGGCCGCCGCCATCGCGGACCGGCGCGGCCTGGCCGCCTTCCGGGCCGTCATCAAGGCCCAGGGCGGCGAGCCCCTCGTGGTCGACGACCCGGGGCTGCTCCCGAAGGCCAAGCTCTCTCGCGAGTTCCTCGCGGCGCGCGACGGCTTCGTCACGCGCCTGGACGCGCGCCTGGTCGGCCAGGCGGCCGTCCTGCTCGGCGCGGGCCGCGCCTACATGGAGCAGGAGCTCGACTACGGCGCCGGCTTCGAGCTGAAGAAGAAGGTCGGCGACCCGGTCAAGAAGGGCCAGGTCGTCGCGGTGCTGCACGCCAACGACGCCGGGCGCCTCGGGATGGGCGAGCGCACCTTCTCCGAAGCCCTCTCCATCGGTCCCAAGGCCCCCCGCGCCAAGCCGGTCATCATCGAAGTCCTCAAATAGGAGACGACATGCCCAAGCTCCACGTCAGCGACCACCCCCTCGTCCAGGACAAGCTCGCCGCCCTGCGCGACAAGAGCACGACGCCCGAGGATTTCCGCCGCTTGATGGGCGAGGTCGCGATGCTCGTGGGCTGCGAGGTCCTCAAGGGCGTGCGCACGCGCAAGTCCACCGTGCAGACCCCCCTCAAGACCGCGCCCGCGACCGTGCTCGACCAGCCGCTGTGCTTCGTCGCCGTCCTGCGCGCCGGCCTGGGCATGACGCCCGGCCTGCTCCAGCTCGCGCCCAAGGCCGCCATCGGCCACATCGGCCTGTACCGCGACGAGCAGACCTTGAACCCGGTGCGCTACTACGTACGCCTGCCCAAGAAGCTCAAGGACCACTTCGTCGTGTTGTGCGACCCGATGCTCGCCACCGGCGGCTCCGCCTCGGAGTCCATCCACATCCTCAAGACCGACGGCGCCAAGCAGATCGCCCTGCTGACCTTGCTGGCCGCCAAGAAGGGCGTGGACCGCGTCCATAAAGACCACCCCGACGTCCCCATCTTCACCGCCTCCGTGGACCCCGTCCTCAACTCGCACGGCTACATCCTGCCGGGCCTGGGCGACGCCGGCGACCGCCTCTTCAACACCTGAAGCGCGGCCGTCCGAAAAAGAAGAGGCCCCCGTCGATGACGGGGGCCTCCCTTTTTCCGGCGAGCGGCTTTACTGGCCGTTGAAGAGGGCGGAGACCTGGATGTTCCCCAGTCCGGCGTAGCGGACCACCGACTGGGCGCGGCGCTCGTTGTCGACCTTCTCGGTGTTGGCCTGCGGGCCCACCTTCTCGTTGCTCACGAGCTGGTGCTTGCAGGTGATCTGTCCCGGAGGGCACTTGGGCACGGAGGAGAGCAGCTGCTGGCCGCGCTGGCAGATGGACAGCTGGGGCTCGTAGCCGCAGATGAGGCTCGGGTCGGCGGCGCTGAGGATCTGCTGGCCGCGCTTGCAGATGGACAGCTGCGGCTCCTGGCCGCAGATGAGGGAGGCGGTCTCGATGACGCGGGTCTCTTCGGCGGAGCTGAGCAGCTGCTGGCCGCGCTGGCAGATGGAGAGCTGGGGCTCGCGGCCGCAGATGAGGGACGAGGCGTCGGCCAGCAGGGCCGCCCGGCAGGCCTGCCAGGCCGGGGAACCGTACTCGTAGAGCTTGTCGCAGTGCATGCCGACGCCGGCCGTCTGGTCGACGCCGCCCGTATGGCGGGCCGCGTCAGCCGACGCCGCGAAGCCGATCGTCAGGACCAGGGCCGTCAGTAGGTTCTTCATGTCATCAGGATACATCGCCCGGACCCAGCCGTCGCGGGGCCTCAGACCTATACCCATCTAGGCCCAAGGACCTATAAGTTGACAAAGGGGCCAGGCACTGGATCAACATTTCGAAAAGTTAACTTGGTGCCTGGCCCCTTTGTTAACAAAAGAAACGGCCCCGAGGGGTCGGGGCCGTGTACGGCGGGTCCGGGGGTGCTTTAAAGCGCTTTTAGGCGGTCTTGGCGCACTTCTTGGGGAACACGCAGGTCTCGAACTGGGCGACCTCGATGACGAGCGCGGCCTTGTCGGTCTTGCAGACGTTGGGCCACACGCAGGGCTTGAACTGGGCGGTCTGGACCGGGGCGGTCTTGCAGACGTTGGGCCACACGCAGGGCTTGAACTGGGCGGTGGTCACGGCGGGCTGGGTGGAGGTCATCGCGAGCGTCAGGATCAGGTTCAGCATTTTCTTTCTCCGTGTCGTCTTTCGAAATCTGTTTTGTTTGCGACATACACAGTGTAGCGTTCCGGGGGTTTTCAGCGAATGAGACCGGTCAACCTACCTGCTTGATGGGTCTCATTGACCTAGGTCAAAGGTCCTAGGCCGTCTGGGCCCGGTCTACGTCGAGGGGTGGGCCCGAAGGCCCACGGCCGCTCTTAGGCGGCGGAGCCGGCGAGCGCGCGCAGGCGCTCTTCCGACAGGATGAGGAGGTCCTTCTCCTTCTTCTTCAGGACCTCGCGCTCCTCGAAGTCCTTGAGGAGGCGCACCGTGGTCTCGATGGTGAGACCGGCCATCTCGGCCAGGTCGCGGCGCTTGATGCCGGCCACGATGGGATAGGGCTTCTTGGGGACCATCATGCGGATGAGGGTGTCGGCCAGGCGGCCGCGCGCGGGCTTGAAGGCGATGTCGCGCGCCTTGTTCTCGCCGCGGCGCACGTCGCGCGCCAGCTCGCGCATGAGCGCGAAGCCGGCGTGCGGGAAGCGGTTGACGAAATCCTGGAAGGAGCGGCTCTCGATCATGGACACCACGCTGGGCTCCAGCGCCTCTCCCGTGCCGGTGTAGGGGCCGTCGTTGGCGAGGAAGGTGACGTGGCCGAGCAGGTCGCCCGGGGACTCCACGCGCGTGGTCAGCTGCTGGCCGGTGCGGCTGGACTTGTAGACCTTGACCTTGCCGGTGCAGACGATGTAGACGCCCTGCGGGGTCGCGCCCTCGTGGAAGACGACCTCGCCGCGCTTGAAAGGGTTGGCCAGGCGCATCTCACGCCAGGCCTTCTTGGCTTCCTTGGTCCCCAGGAGCTCGTAGAAGCAGTTCTTGCGGAACGAGCACCAGTCGCAGTTGGGGGCGTCGCGCTTCGAGTAAGGCATCCGTCGTCATTATACAAACTAACGAAGGACGCCAGGGGACCGTAGGGCCTAGGACCGGGCCTGGACTAGCGCAGGGCGATGCGGTCGGAGTACTGGCCCACGGTCGACCGGAACTCGGGCAGGTCGCGGACGGCCTCGAGCTCGACGTCGGTCTTGGACATGAGCACGAAGCGGCGCAGGTCGGAGGGGCTGGCCGAGGCCGCGAAGGCCTCCTTGAGGGAGCCCAGGGCGGAGGAGGTCTTGCCGGCCATCGCGAAGGCGAGGGCGCTCTGGTAGTGGGCGGCCGGGTTCATCGGGTTGACCTGGAGCGCCTTGCGCAGGGCGGCCAGCGCCATGTCGGACTGGCCGGTCTTGTTGTAGGCGGTGCCGATCTTCTCCCAGAGGAGGGCCTTCTGCGCCGCGCCGAGCGTCAGGCGCTCCTGGTCCAGGTCGATGGCGTCCTGGTAGGCGGCGATGGCGGCGCCGAAGCGGCGGAACTTGAACTCGAGGTTGCCCTGGGCGATCTTGTCCAAGACCTCGGGGTCCTGGGCCGGAGCGGCCTTGGCCGGGGCGTCGCGCAGGGCGTCGCGCAGCTCGCCGTCGCCGGCGGTGACGTTGGACGCGACCATCGTGTCCTCGTCGGCGACCACGCCGAGGGCGCGGCGGTGCTTCACGCTGGCGAGCAAGGCGTCGAAGGAGGGGTCCTTCTTGGCGGCGGCCTGGAGGGCGTTGAGCTGGCCGGCCTTGGAGGCCTTCTTATGGGCGACCTCCAGGTTGTGCAGGGCCTTCTCGCTGTCCTTCATCTTGAAGCGCAGGCGGGCGGCGTGGAGCGGGATGAGGGCCTTGGAGGGCGCGGCGCGGAAGGCGTTCTTGTAGGACTCGAGCGCCGCGTCGTAGCTGCCCACGGCCTCCTGGCTCATGGCCAGGCTGAAGTGCAGGCGGGAGGCGTCCGGCAGGTCCTTGAGCTTGGGGTCCAGGCTGATGGCCATCGTGTAGGCGTCGATGGCGGACTGGGCGTCGTCCTTGTCGGCGCCCTCGATGGTGCCGCCCTTGAAGCCGCGCTGGTAGTGCGCCCAGCCCAGCAGGAAATAGGTGGAGACCGAGCCCTGGCGGCGGACGGCCTTGTTCAGGCTGGAGATGGCGGCGGAGTACTCCCCCCGCTCCAGGTTGCCCATGCCCAGGGACATGAGGCGCGCGGCCTCCTTGTCCATCATGGGCGCCATGCTCTTGTTCTTGGCGTCGGCCGGAGGGGTGAAGCAAAGGGCGGCCAGCGCCAGCGCGAGGACGGTCTTCGTCGCCTTCGTCGTGTTTCCCTTCATGCCTTCAGTATAGACGTATAGAGAAGGGGGCCCCAGGGTCGGGGGGCCTGGGTCCGTCTAGGCCCTTGGGCCTATATAGGGGTATTCCCCCCCGCGTGCTATAATGACCGCGTACGGTGGCCGTAGCTCAGCTGGTTAGAGCGCCGCGCTGTGAACGCGGAGGTCGGGGGTTCAAGTCCCCTCGGTCACCCCAACTCTGAAAGACGGCCGCGACAGCTTGAAAACGCTGTCGCGGCCGTCGCTTTTAGGCCAGCTCCTTCTCGAAGTGAGCGTACAGGGTCGGCAGGACGAGAAGGGTCAGGAGCGTGGCCGAGAAGATGCCGCCGATGACCACCGCGGCCAGGGGTTTCTGGACCTCGGCCCCCACCCCGGTCGAGAGCATCATCGGCAGGAAGCCGAAGATGTCCACCAAGGCCGTCATGAGCACGGGTCTCAAGCGGATCAGCGCGCCCTGACGGATGAGCGGCGCTCCGGAGAGCCCCTCCCGCCTCAAGTCGTTGAAGTAGTGGACGAGCACGATGCCGTTCATGACCGCGATGCCCGAGAGGGCGATGAAGCCCACTCCCGCCGAGATGCTGAACGGCAACCCGTTGAGCATGAGGCCGACGACCCCGCCGACCAAGGCCAGGGGCACGCAGCTGAAGACCAGCAAGGTCTGGCCGACGCTGCGGAAGGCGGCGTAGATCATCATCAGCACGAGCGCCAGGGCGATGGGCGTCAGCAGGAGGAGCCGGGAGCGCGCCTCCTGGAGGTTCTTGAAGTTCCCTCCCCACTCGACGTAGTAGCCCGGCGGGAACTTCACGCCGGCCTCCACGGCTTTGCGGGCTTCCTCCACGAAGCCTTCGGTGTCCCGGCCGCGAGGATTGACCATGACGGCGGCGCGGCGCTTGCTCTGCTCGCGGTTGATGGAGCCGTAGGTCTCCTCGAAACGGACGGCGGCCGCCTCGGCCAGAGGGATGGTCGCGTTGGCGCCGATGCCGACGGGGAGCTGCCGGATGGCGTCGAGGTCGGAGCGCTGCTCGCCCTTGATGCGGATGACGATGGGATAGCGCCGCATGCCTTCGTACAACTGGCCGACCTCATGGCCGCCGAGGGCCATCTCGGCCGTCTCCAGGACCTCGCGCGTCGAGACGCCGAGCTTGTGGAGCATCCCCTCCTTGGGGATGATGCGCAGCACCGGGGAAGTCCCCTTGAGCTCGACCTCGACGTCGCCCGCGCCGCGCACCTTCTCGACGGTCTCGGCGACCTCGCGTGTTAGTCGCGCCAGCGTGTCCATGTCGTCGCCGTACACCTTCACCGCGACGTCGGCGCGCGTCCCCTCCAGCAGCTCGTTGAAGCGCATCTGGATGGGCTGGCTGACGAGCAGGCGCTGCCCCGGCACCTCGGCCTCGAGCCGCTCCGTCATCGCCTCGATGAGCTCCGCCTTGGAGCGCCGGCGTCCGTCGACCGCGGGCCAGTCCTTCTCGGGCTTGAGCATGATGAAGGTGTCGGTGAGGTTCACGCCCATCGGGTCCGTGGCGACCTCGGCCGTCCCGATGCGGGAGAAGACGTTCGAGACCTCGCCGAACTCGCCGAGGAGGTCCTGCGACACGCCTTCCAGCGCGACGGACTGGTCGATGCTGACGTTCGCGGGACGGATGAACTGGATCACGATGGACTTCTCATCGAGCTGGGGCAGGAACTCGCCGCCGAGCAGCGAGAACAGGCCGACGCCGGCGGCGACCGCCGCGAGGCCGAGAGCCATGACCCGTTTGGGACGGCCGAGCGCTTTGTCGAGCGCGGGGGCATACAGTTCCTTCGCCTTGCGCATGAGCCAGGGCTCCGCGTCGAGCACCTTGCCGGTGAGCAGGAGGCTCGCCAGCGCCGGGGCCGTGGTGAAGGACAGCGCCAGTGCGGCCAGGACGGCGATGCAGAAGGTGGCCGCCATGGGCGCGAACATCTTGCCCTCGATGCCGACCAAGGCCAGGATGGGCAGGAAGACGACCACGATGATCATCTCTCCGAAGCCGGCGGCCGCGCGGATCTCGACCGAGGCCTCGTAGACCGCGCGCTTGAGTTCTTCGCGGTCGAGCGAGCGTCCCAGGCTCTTCGCGCGCTCTTGGACCACGCGCACGCAGTTGTCGAGCACTATGACGGCGCCGTCGATGATGATGCCGAAGTCCAGAGCGCCCAGGCTCATGAGGTTGCCCGAGATGCCCAGCCGCTTCATCACGATGAAGGTGACCAGCAAGGACAGCGGGATGGTCAGCGCGGTGATGAGCGCGGCGCGGGTGTTCCCCAGCAGCAGGAACAGGATGATGATGACCAGGACGGCGCCCGTCACCAGGTTGTGCTCGACCGTCCGCAAGGTGGCGTTGACCAGGTCCGAGCGGTCGTACACCGTCTCGATGATATAGCCCTCCGGCAGGGCCTTCTCGACTTCTTTGATGCGCTCGGCGACGCGCAGGGCGACGGTGCGGCTGTTCTCCCCCATCAGCATGAGCGCGCTGCCCAGCACGGCTTCCTTGCCCCGGACCAAGGCGGCGCCGGTCCGCAGCTCGGTCGCCAGCTCGACGTCGGCGATGTCGCCGATGCGGATGGTGCGGAGGTTCTCCAAGGTCTTCACGGGCACGGCGCGGATGTCGTCCTCGTTCCGGAACAGCCCGACCGCCTGGACGATGAACTGCTCGGCGCTCTGCTGGACGTAGCCGCCGCCGGCGTTCTGGTTGGTGCTCTCCAGGGCCTCCTCGATGTCGCTGAAGTGCAGGCCGTAGCGCGCCATCAAGGACGGCTTGGGCTGGATGTGGTACTGCTTCTCGTGGCCGCCGATGGTGTTCACCTCGGCCACGCCCTTCACCGTCAGGAGCCGGGGCTTCACGAACCACTCCTGGAGGGCGCGCAGCTCCATGAGCTGCTTCACGCGTTCCTCTCCCGACGCGACCTGCTTCGCTTCGAGCGCGTAGAAGTAGATCTCGCCGAGCCCGGTGCTGACCGGGCCGAGACGAGGATGCACGCGCGCGGGCAGCTGGCCCGCGACCGCCTGGAGCCGCTCGGAGACGAGCTGGCGAGCGCGGTAGATGTCGACCCCGTCCTCGAACACCACGGTCACCTGGGAGAGCCCGAAGCGCGTGATGGAACGGACCTGGGTCACCCCGGCGACGCCGGACATGGCGGTCTCCGCCGGGACGGTGACGTTGCGCTCGATTTCCTCTGGGGCCAATCCTTCTACAGAGGTGTTGACCTGGACCTGGACGTTGGTGATGTCGGGCACGGCGTCGATGGGCAAGGACTGGAAGCTCGTCCAGCCCGCGAGCGCGGCCATCGCGGTGAGGAGCAGGACGGTCCCGCGGTTGTACACGGAGAAATGGATGACCCGGTCGATGAGGCCGGTCGGCTTGCGTTCAGTGGTCATGACCGCCCTCCTCCCCGCCCAGCACGTCCAACTCGGCGACGCGCAGGAGCGCGGCGCCCGCCACGACCACCTGGTCGCCCGTCTTCAGGGCGGCGGTCGGCCGGATGCGCGCGGAAGCCTTGTCCTTGGACAGGAGCTCCACGTCGACGTGCTTGTACCAGCCGTCTTTCAGCAGGTAGAGCCCGACCTCCTCGGCGGAGTAGACCAAAGCCGCCGCGGGGACCCGGAAAGGGGCGCCTCCCGTCAGCGCCGCCGTCTTGATGCCGAGTCGCGTCACGGCCTTCGAGGAAAGCTTCATCCCCTGCTCGGCGCTCGCTTCCAGCACGGCCTTGTCCTTGCCCGTCCGCGCGCCGTTCCCGCCCTCATGGTCGTCGGAAGCCCATGCCGGCATGGCCAACAGCAAGCTCAGCATCAGATTCATAGCGTCTCCCCCGTGATGCGTCCGTCGATGGCGCGGATGCGCCAGAGCGCGCGGGTGGCGGCGAGCTCGTGCTCGTTGCGCCCGCGCGTGAACTCGAATATCTGCCGGTGGGCCTCGATGACCAAGGAGCTGGAGATGAGCCCGCGCTGGAAGAAGTCCTCGATGCGCTCGTGCTTGGCGCCGACTTCCTTGCGGCCGGCGACGAAGGCCAGAGCCTCGACGGCCGCGGCGTAGCGCGCCGCCTCGACCTCGCGCTCCGCGCGCAGACGCGCCTCGGCCGCGGCGGCCGTCCGCTGGGCGCCTTCCACGGCGTGGCGCGCGCGCTCCTTGCCGCCGGCGTTGCGGTGATAGAGAGGCAGAGGCAGCGCGGCGTTGAAGCCGAGCATGTTCTGCGTGGAGCCCTCCGCGCTCTGGCGCTGGAAGCTCGGCCCGACGCGCAGGTCGGGCCAGGCGGCGGCTCGCTCGGAGCGGAGTCCGGCCTGCGCGGCCTCGACATGGGCGCGCGCTTGGACCAGTTCAGGAGCGACGCCGTCCTCGGCTTTCGGGATGTCCGGCCAACGCTCTCTGGCGGGCGGCAGCGCCATGGCGTTCGATGGAAGACGGGAGCCGATGGAGAGCTCTAAGCCTCGGAGCAAGCCGAGGCGCTCCGCGCTCAGAGAAGCCTTCTTGAGCGCGTAGTCGGCCTCGGCCAGCTCGAAGATGGACCGGGCCACCTCCTGCTCGGGAGCCAGTCGGGGCCGGGACCGTAGCTGGCGGCCGATGCGGGAGAAGGTGTCCAGCGCCTCGGCGACGAGGTTCAGTTCTCCGTCCAACTGCCTCAAGCGCACGAGGCCCGTGGCGGTCCTGACCGCCGTCTCGCCCTTCACGGCGAGGAGCTCGGCCTCTGACTCCGCCTGCTCCGCGCGCGCCGCGGCGACGCGGGCGGAGCGCTACCCCCCGACCTCCAGCGCCTGGACCAGGTCGACTTCCACCTGGGAGGCGCCGTTCCCCCATGTCCCCTTCGTCTCCAGCTCGGGGTTGGGGCGTTGGCCCATGAGGCGGAGCCCCGCCGCGGCCTGCGCTTGGCGCGACTCGGCCTCGCGCACGGCCGGGTCGTTGGCGAGCGCGCAGTCGAGCAAGGTCTGCGCGTCCTTCAACGCGGGGCATTGAGCGGACGCGGGAACGGCGAATACGAGAGCGAATAGGGATGCGATCATGGGCCTCACCTGTACGGCGGGTCGTGCGCCTAGGGCTTCGCGGAGCGAAGCGGGGTCCGGGACGTCGGGCTAGGCGGCGTGCTTGGGAGGCCGGAAGAGGGACTTATCGGCGAGGCGGTCGGAGAGCGGCCCGGAGGGAAGCACGAAGAAGGCCGCTTCAGGAGCTTCGACCGCCTGGCTCACCGTGAGGACGGGCGCGAGCTAGGGCGTGGCGCAGAGGCAGGCGTGGCAGTCCGGCTCCGATAAGACGCAGTCGGCGTCGAGAGCGTCGACCGCCAGGTTGGCGCTGAAAAGAAGGGCCAGAGCGAGGACCGCCTTGCGCATGCCGTGGTTATAACAGAAAACTCCCCTTCCGGCAAGGCGGCCAGGCGAGGGCGGCCTCGGCGCTCGCCGTGACCTGGTTCATTGGAATGATTCTGGCGTCATCAGCGTGGTTCTAATGCCGTGTAGTGAGCGGCTCGTAGGAGCAGGAAGCCGTCGCCGGACTCGGATTGGAAAAGGCTCATGAACAGCCAATAGATGCGGGCCGGCAGCGACAGGGGGCCCGAGCGGACGAATACGTGGTAGAACTCCGAGCGGTCGTCGACGCTCCTCGCTTTATAATGCGTCACGCCGCCGACTGGATGCGAGGCCTTTCCTCCGGCCACGTAGAGGCGGCGACCGGTCGGGCTTTCCAGTTCGCTCCATGGCGTGAGCGGCGGGTACGAGGCGATCTCCGAGAGACGGATCCTCTTCAGCGATTCGACGTCGCTCTGCGGCAGGAGCCCCCCCGCCTGCTCTTGCCGGCGGCGCTTGCGTGCGTGTCCCGGATGCAGCAGCTCGTAGCGGTCCCTTTGGACCTTTTTCGCGGGCTCATAGAGATAAATCGGGATTCCGGTCTCTTGGAGAAGCCGGAGCACGTGCCGCGGCGCGCTCGGAGACACGCGGAATTCCTGGACGTCGCGCAGGTCGAGGGGCCCCCAGACCTGCGCCTCCAGATAACGGGTCAATCCGTGCGGAATCTGCGCGGGGCCGGTCAAGGCGGAGGGCTCGATGCGTCCCCAGCGGTCTTTGCTGTCGGTGGCGGTCCAGGTGGAGCGGCGCTTGACCTCGTTCTTCAGGACCGCCACTGCATCACCGTAGCGGCCGACGTCCTCATCGGGCAGGATCTCCGGATGACGGCCGGGCGGCAGCGCCAGCAGGCCGTACTTGGGCAGGAGGCTCAGCCGCGGGTCGGCGAAATCGGCTCGCTCGAACTCGCCGTCGAAATGGATCTGTGCCATCTGGCTTTCGACCAGTAATCGCTCGTACGGATCGTATGTCCCCCTCGATACCTCCGTCTGGTGCTGGTTCAGAAAGCCTTCCTTCAGGATGGTCGAGAGGGATTCCGATGGGAAGAGGATCTGGATCTCGGGCTCGGTCCAGAGGTCGACTTTCGTCCCTTCTTTCTGAGGAGTTCCTTGCGCGGCCTTCGCGTATTCGTCCACGGAGCGCTGCACGACATTTTCGGCCACATCCTTCAGGTCGAAGCGCTTCTCGAACCCCAACGGCAGACGAGGAAACCCATCGTGGGAGGTCGTTTTCAGGGCCCTGATCTCCTGGATGCCGCCGACGGCGCGCGGCACGGACCCGACCGTCGAGGGGACGGCCCGGACCACGGGCCCGGCCGCGCCGGAGACGGCCAAGAGAGCCAACAGCGGAGCGAGGAACGCCACGATGATAGGATGCGCCTTCCCGCGCGCGAGGAAAAGGGGCATTGGCCCCAAGCGGACTGGGTCTTTGGGAGGCCTACAGAACGAATACGCGTGACGGGTGGATTTATGGCATATTGAACCGTTCCAAGGCGGTTCTAACATCGTTCGATAAGCTCAGACGTTCCCGGAGGCCGCGATGAAGGCACGTGACGGCGACACCCAGGTCCAGAGCCGGCCCGCCGGCGTCCGGCTCGGCGCGGGCGGACGGCGCGGCGGCGGTTCCGGCAGTTGTCCCTCCTGCAAGACGGTGGTCCAGGCCAAGCCTGGGTTCCGCCTCTCTACCATGAAGTGTCCCCAGTGCGGGACCTTGCTCGGCAAGCAGTAGCTGGACTGGCGCATGTCGAGAGGAAGCTCTCCCGCGGCTCGGTTCGCGAAGTTCGAGAGGTCGCTCTCTCCCGACGTCGAAGCCTTGCTGGCGCACCCCCTCTACGGAGAACTGCGTTCGCTCTCCGACATCCGCCGGCTCATGGAATCCCATGTCTTCGCCGTCTGGGATTTCATGAGCCTCGTCAAAGCCCTTCAGCGGGAAGTGACGTGCGTACGCGTCCCCTGGCTGCCGCCGGCGGACCCGGTCCTGGCCCGGTTCCTGAACGAAATCGTCCTCGGCGAGGAGTCCGACGACTTGGGCTCGAACCTCCATCTGAGCCACTGCGAGCTCTATCTGAAAGCAATGCGCGACGTGGGCGCCGACGCGCGGCCTTTCAACGCTTTTTTGGCGCGCGTGTCGAAGGGGCAGTCCCCGAAGAAAGCGTTGGCGGGACTGGGCGTGCCCCCCTACGTCAGGGATTTCGTCCTCTTGACGCTCCGGGTCGCGCGCCAGCCCGCGCACCGCGTCGCCGCGTCGTTCTTGTTCGGGCGCGAGGACGTCATCCCGGGGATGTTCCGCAAGATCTTGGCTGAAGTGAACGCTCAGAAGAGCGGCCGGTTCGCGGCTCTCAAGCTGTACCTGGACCGCCATATCGAAGTGGACCAGGGGAGCCATGGGCCGCTCGCCCGACGGTTGTTGGCCCGTCTTTGCGGAGACGACGCCGCGAAGTGGCGCGAGGCGGAGGAGACGGCGCGCCAGGCGGTGGCCGCGCGCATCAGATTCTGGGACGGCGTCCTGAGCGATATCCGCCCCCCGGCGAGAGCCTCGATATGACGCGGATCCAAAGAATCGCGACGCTCCGGGCTCTCGTGGTGCTCGTCGGCGCCGCCGCGCTCGCCTTCCTGCTCGGGGAGCCCCACCTCGAGGGCCGCAACGCCCACGCGACGTTCTTCGAGGTCTACTTCAAGGACCCGTTCCTGGCGTACGCGTACGTCGGGTCCGTCCCGTTCTTCGTCGCGCTGCACCGGGCCTTCAAGGCGCTGGGCTACGAGCCGTCCTCTCCGGCGACCGCGGATGCGCTGCGGACAATCCGCCGCTGCGCGTTCGCCGTCATCGGCTTCGTCGCGGGCGCGGCCGTCTTCATCCTGCTGTCCGGCGACGAGGACCGGCCCGCCGGGTTGTTCATGTGCCTCCTCGCCGCGTCAGGCGCGGGCGGCGGCGCCGCCGTCGCGGCGAGGCTGGAGCGGACCCTTCAGTCGTCCGGGGACTCGAGGCGGTAGCCGACGGCGGGCTCGGTCTTCAGGTGGCGCGGCCGCACCGGCTCCTTCTCGATGCGGTGGCGCGTCTGGTGGACCAGGATGCGCAGGGCCTCGGGCGTGCTGCCCCCCTCCGGCCACAGCTCCTTGAGCAGCTGTTTCTGCGGGACGACGCGGCCGGCGTTGCGGACCAAGGCGGCGAGCAGCGCGTACTGGAGCGGCGACAGCCGCACCTCCTTCTTCGCCGCCCAGACCCGGCGCAGCGTCAGGTCGATCTTGAGGTCGCCGTGCTCGTAGACCGGCTCGGGGTCTTTCGCGGCCCGCTCCGCGTGCCGTAAAGCGACGCGGATGCGCGCCAGCAGTTCTTCGACTCCGAAGGGCTTGATGAGATAGTCGTCGGCGCCTTGGTCCAGGCCCGCGATCTTGTCGGACTCCTCGCCGCGCGCGGACACGACGATGACGGGCGCGGAGCTCCATTCGCGCAGGCGCTTGAGCACGTCGAGCCCGTCCATGTCGGGCAGGCTGAGGTCGAGGAGGATGACGTCCGGCTTCTTGGCGACGGCCAGCTCGAGCGCGGACCTTCCGTTGGAGGCCTCGATGACGGCGAAGCCGTTCTCCTCCAGCGAGGGGCGCAGGAAGCGCTGGATGGCGCGCTCGTCGTCGACCACGAGGACGGCGGTCACTTCGCCCCCCTCGGCAAGGTCAGGCGGAAGACGGCGCCGCCGCCCGGCCGGTTCTCGGCGCGGATGGTCCCCCCGTGCGCCTCTACGACGGCCTTGCAGATGGCGAGCCCCAGGCCCGCCCCGCCGGGCGTCGCGCTGGCGCGGTAGAACTTCTCGAAGACGCGCTCGACGTCCTCGGGCTTCAGCCCGGGGCCGTCGTCGGCCACGGAGACTTCGAGCGCGTCCATGCGCTCGCGCGCCGCGACTTCCAGAGCGGCGCCCGGCGCGTGCCGGGCGGAGTTCTCGAACAGGTTCATGAACACGAGCTCCATCAGCACGGGGTCGAGCGGGACGAGCGGCAGGTTCTCGGGCAAGTCCGTGTCCACGCGGCGGCCGGTCAGCAGCTTCTCGCAACGCTCCAGGGCGGTGCCGACGACGTCCTCGATGGGATAGGGCTCCTTCTTCAGGGCGGCGCCGGACTCCAGGCGCGTGGTCTCGATGAGGTTGTGGACGAGCCGGTTCAGCCGCTCCGCCTCGTCGCGGATGTTCTCGAGGAGTCCGCCGCCGGCCTGCGGGTTCTTCAGCAAGGTGCCCGCCGAGCCGATGATGGCCGTCAGAGGCGAGCGCAGCTCGTGCGAGACCGCGCTCAGCAGCGAGCTGCGGAGCTTCTCGGTCTCCGCGACGACCTCGGCGCGCTTGGCGGCCTCGGCCTGGGCGCGGACGCGCACGGCCAGATAGGTGGTGAGGGTGGTCACGGCGAACATCACGACGAAGGTCACGACGTGCTGCGGGTGTTCGACGTGGAAGGTGAAGCGCGGCGGGACGAAGAAGTAGTCGAAGGAGAGCACGGCGAGCGCCGCCGCCAGCGCGGCCGGGCCGCGCCGGCCCCGCAGCGCGACGACCAACGACCCGACCAGGTGGATCATGGCCAGGT
>CAZTZW010000022.1:0-16697 GCA_964618085.1 uncultured Elusimicrobia bacterium | reverse complement strand
GCGAGGGCCGCCAGGCCCGACACGTGCGGCGCCGCCATCGAGGTGCCCGAGTGCTCGTCCCAGCCCCCGCCCGGCAGGGAGGAATACACGTCCACGCCCGGGGCGATGAAGTCCACCTCGCCGCCGCGGCTGGAGAACGGCGCAAGCTTGTCGTGCTCGTCCATCGCGGCCACCGCGATGGCCTCCGGGTAGGCGCCGGGGTAGTTCACCGAGCCCCCGTCGTTGCCCGCGGCCGCCACGACGGCCACGCCGTTCAGCTCGGCGTACTTGAGCGCGGCCCGCATGAAGACGGTGCCCATGGGCGCGCCCAGGCTCATATTGGCGACGTCCATCTTGTTCTTGCCCGCCCAGAGGAGCCCCTTGATGATGGAGGTCAGCCCGCCCGCGCCGTCCTTGTCCAGCACCTTCACGGCGTACAGGCGCGCCTTGGGCGCCACGCCGACCACGCCCTTGCCGTCCAGCACGCCGGCGATGGTGCCGGCGACGTGCGAGCCGTGCCCGTTCTCATCGAGCGGCGCGCCCGAGCCGACGGCGTTGTAACCGCCCGCGCAGTTGGCCGCGAGGTCGGGGTGGCGGCAGTCGATGCCGCTGTCGATGACGGCGACCTTGACGCCCTCGCCCCGCGTGACGCGCCAGGCGGCCGGCGCGTCGACGCGGCTGATGCCCCACGGCACCTCGGCCGCGTCCACGCCGGGAGGCAGGACGACCAGCGGCATCGCGGGAGACTTGGAGAACTTGCCGACCTCCGGGAGAGACCCCGTGAAGGGCAGGGCCTGAAAGGAGGGCGAGCGGATCCATCTCCTATATACGTCCTCCTGCACCACGAGTACGTCGGGGTTCGAGGCGGCCATCGCCTCGAAGGCGATGAAGGAAGTCCGGGCATCGTCGAGCTCGGCCACCAACGCGCCGATCTCGGGAAGCTCGTCGGACTGGCGCGCGCCCAAGCGCTCGAGCGCCGCGGCGCGCTGGGCGGGCGTCGCGCCCTCGCGGAAACCGATGAGATACTTCTTGGCCGGGGCGGCGACCCCCGGAGACGCCAGTGCCGCGACGACGGACAGCGCGAGCAATCCTCTCATGTTGTCGATCTCCCTGGTGACGCGGACGTGCGGCCTCCGACGAGCCAGATTCTAGCATGAGTGCGGGCCTAAAGACCTAGACAATCTGTGGGCCCGGCCCACATATTTTTTAGGCCTTCCGGGGCAATTCCCTGTTGACGAAAACGAGGCTCGGGGCTATACTGCGAACAGAGGCGACCCCATGAAAAAATCAGCGCCGACACGTCTGAAAAAGGGTTCAGGCCGCAAGAAGGAGCGGCCGGTGGAGTTCGACCGAGGGTGGCACGAGCTGGAAGCCCAGCACGACCGGATCAAGATGGACTGGTCGAGCCTGGCGGCTCAGCTCAACATCGGCAAGGACGACTCTGCATCAGACGACGGACACGTCTGACGACGAGGCCTACTCCTCGTCGGCGTCCTTGCGGCGGCGCAGGCGCGCCGTCCGCTCCTTGACCCTGCGGCCGTAGCGCTCGAGCAGGGACTCCGCCAGCGTCAGGAGTTCCCCCGTCCAGCGCTTGGCTTTGACGCCCTCGACGAGGGCGTGGCCGTCCAGCTTGGCCACGTCCGCCCACAGGGCCGAAGCGCGCGCCTCCTTCTCCAGCCCCGCGCTCTTGTCCGGGTCGTGGCTCTTGGTCGGAAGGTGCACCTCGTCCTTGACCGTCACCGACACGTCGGCGTCGCTGCCCGCCACGACGGTCACGCCGGCCCCCTCGGCCCAGTCCGCCAGGCGCTCCGTGAGCGTCTCCTTCTCGTGGTCGGCGGCCTTGAGGTCCTCGCGCAGCTTCTTGCGGCGCCCCTCCACCTCGGCGAAGGCGTCGGCGAGCTTCACCCCGTCGTCCTTCCGGCGCTCGGCCGGCGGCAGGGCGGCGACCTTCTCGGTATGGGCGAAGACGGGGCACAGGTCCTTGTACTCGCACCAGTCGCACAGCGCCGTGACCTTCGGCTTGAACTCGTGGTCGCGTTTGATGGAGGCGATGAGGGCCGCGGCGTCGGCGCGCAGCTTCTCGCGCGCGGCGGCGTCGCGCACCGAGGTGATGACCTTGCCGTGGCGCACGTAGTGCCAGCGCAGGCGGACTTCCTTGGTGTCGGGCCAGTCGTGACGGACGGCCAGCTCGTAGAGCGCCAGCTGCCAGTCCGCGTCCATGTCGGCCTGCGACGGCAGGGTCTTGGCGGTCTTGTAGTCGTGGATCTCGAAGGCGCCGTCCTTGGCCAGGACGAGGCGGTCGACGAAGCCCTCGACGCGGTACTCCCCCTCCTCCGTGACGATGGGGAAGCCCACCTTCTTCTCGACGGCCACGGTCTTATCCTTATCGAACGGGAACCCGGCCTCGTAGTAGTTCTTGACGCAGTCGAGCCCGACTCGCCGCCAGTCGTCCTTCGTGAAGCGTTCGTCGCGGAGCTTCACCGTGTCGTCCCACTCCTTGGCCAGCTCGGCGTCGAACGTCGCCTGCGTCTCGGCCAAGGTCGGGACCTTCCCCCCATTGACCAGCCCGTGGAGCTCCTCGAAGGCCGCATGCACGGCGACGCCGATGACCGTCTCGGGCGTCTTACGGCGGCGCGAGATCTTGTCCACGTACCGGAACTGATACCGCTTGGGGCAGTTCTGGTAGGTGGACAGCTTGGACGGAGAGAACGACTTGGAGCGGTCCTCTTCCATCAAATGACTATGACTGGGTCACCATTAAACCTGAACTCAGTCCATCCTCAATAGGGCGAAGTGCAGGTACTCGGTCTCGGGCATCGCCAGCAGGATGGGATGGTCGGCCGCCTGCCCGCGCAGGGAGAGCATGGTGACCGGGCGCTGGGCCTTGGCCTGCGCCTGGCGCAGCATGTCCACGAAGGCCTCGCGCGAGACGTGGTGCGAGCACGTCGCGGTCGCGAGCAGGCCCCCGCGCGGCAGTGCCTTCATCGCCAAGGTGTTCAGCTTGGCGTAGAGACGGATGGCCTTGGGCAGGTGCTTGCGAGCGGGGACGAGGCTGGGAGGGTCGAGCAGGATGAAGTCGGGCTTGAAGGGCTGCTCGAGCCGGGCGAAGGACTCCAACGCCTGCTCGGCGTCTCCCTCATCCACCGACACCGCCCCCTCCACGCCGTTGAGCTTGGCGTTCTCGCGCGCGAGCGCGACCGCGGGCCCCGAGCTGTCGAGCGCGTACACGCTCTTGGCGCCGCCCTTGGCGGCGTGGATGGCGAAGCCTCCCGTGTAGCAGTACAGGTCCAGCACCGATCGCCCGGCGAAGTACGGCCGCAGGAAGGCGCGGTTGTCGCGCTGGTCGAAGTAGTGGCCGGTCTTCTGGCCCTCGCCCACGGGCGAGGTGAAGCGCAGGCCGCCCTCGACGATGGCGACCTTCTCGGGGATGGAGCCGGCCAAGGTCCGGCACTCCAGCGGCAGGCCCTCGAGCGCGCGTACGCGGTGGTCGTTCTTGAGATAGATGCCCTTGGGCTGGAGCAGCTCCTCGAGCGCGGCCTGCACCAGCGGCAGGCGCCGCTCGATGCCCGCCGACATCACCTGAAGGACGAGGATGGAGCCGTAGCGGTCCACCACGAGGCCCGGGAGCCCGTCGGACTCCCCGAAGCACAGACGATACGCGTTCTCGCCGGGATAAGCCGCCTCGCGATGGGCCATCGCGTCCGCCAATCTTCGCCTGAAGAAGTCGCCGTCGATGGGCTCGGCGGGGCTGCGCGTGAGCATGCGCGCGGCGATGAGGCTCTTGGGGTTGTAGAAGGCCAGCCCCAGCTCGCGGCCGCCGGCGGTCGCGACGACGGCCAGGTCGCCGGCCGCGGGCGGCGTCTTGGCCGAGACCTCCCGCACCTCGTTGGAGAAAACCCAGAGGTGGCCCGCCAGCAGGCGGTCCTCCTGACCGGGCTTGAGGATGACGCGGTGGACGACTTCGGGCACGGCGGCGTTATCGGACATGGACGGGGTCTCCTGGAGAGGCGCGGAAGCGGGAACGGAAATCGCCGTCGCGCACGGACAGCTCGATGAGGCCGGAAGACCCCGCCACGGCGAGGGGCTTCCCGGTGGGGACGGCCGCGTAGTGCGAGCGGACGGGGCCGAGGTTGCGGTGGTTGAAGAGGACGCGCTTGGCCGGGGACGCCGGCACGCTGGTGATGGCGTTGCCGAAGCGGTCGAAGGCGAGTATCTCGTTCTTCGGCCAGGGCAAAGCGACCGCGTCGCGGACGCGTGGGCCCAGCGACGACGGCGAACGGCGGCCCTGAAGGGCCGCGGCGACGGGAGCGAAGATATCGCGGCCGTGGAACGTCCCGCTGAGCGGCTTCAAGAACAACGAGGCGTTCGTCACGGCACGGCATTCGAGGATAGGGTCCGGGAGCCACGACAACAACCCGTTATCGGGGGCCAAGAACGAATGGTCCTTCGTCCGGGCCCAGAGGACGCGGCGCCTCGAACCCACGCCGGGGTCCACGACGGCGACGAACAGCGTGCCGTTCGGGAAGTACGGCACGGAAGACTTGAGGGCCAGGGCCCCGGCGCGGATATCGCCCGGAGGCACGCCATGGGACAAGTCGATGACGAGCGTCTTCGGCGCGCGCGACAAGAGGACGCCCTTCATGACCCCGACGAAGGGGTCCTGATGGCCGAAGTCCGTCAGCAGCGCGATCGTCTTGGTCAGAGGCAGCCTCCGCGCTTGAGGATCTCGCGCGAGTGCGCGGCGTAGCCGCCCAGATCGAAGCAGGCGTCGAGCTCCTTGGCGGACAGGCGGCGCTGGACGTCGGGGTCGGCGGCGAGCACGTTCTTGAAGGGACCGGCTCCCTTCCAGGTCTTCATGGCGTTGCGCTGGACGATCTCGTAGGCCTCCAGGCGGCCGAGACCCGCGTCGATGAGCTTGAGCAGGACCTTCTGGGAGAAGACCAGGCCCTTGGAGGATTCCAGGTTCTGCTTCATGCGCTCCGGGTAGACCTGCAGGCCGTCGAGGACCTGGCCCAGGCGGTGGAGCATGAAGTCGAGCGCGATGTGCGCGTCGGGCAGGATGATGCGCTCGTTGGAGGAGTGCGAGATGTCGCGCTCGTGCCACAGCGCGCAGTTCTCGAGCACCGCCGGCATGTAGGAGCGGATGAGGCGCGCCAGGCCGCAGAGGTTCTCGCACAGGATGGGGTTGCGCTTGTGAGGCATCGCGGAGGAGCCTTTCTGCCCCTCGGAGAACGGCTCCTCGACCTCGAGGGTCTCGGTCTTCTGGAGATGGCGGATCTCCAGGGCGATGCGCTCGATGCAGGCCGCCGACAAGGCGACGGCCGTGAAGTACTCGGCGACGCGGTCGCGCGGCACGACCTGGGTGGAGACGGGCTCCGGCCGCAGGCCGAGCGCGTCGAGGACCTTGGCCTCCACGTCCGGGCCGGCGTGGGTGAAGCCGCCGACGGCGCCGGAGATCTTGCCGTAGGCGATGGTGTCGCGCGCGTGGCGCATGCGGCGCAGGCAGCGCTGGGCCTCGGAATGCCAGCCCGCGACCTTGTGGCCGAAGGTGATGGGCTCGGCGTGGACGCCGTGCGTGCGGCCGACCATCACGGTCTTCTCGTGCTTCCGGGCCAGCGCCTTGAGCTTGAGCCCCGCCTGCTCCCAGTCCGCGATGAGCAGGTCGGCGGCGTCGCGCAGCTGGATGGCCAGCGCGGTGTCGAGCACGTCGGAGGAGGTGAGGCCGTAGTGGAGGTAGCGATCGACCTTGGGAGCTTTGGTCTTCAATTCGCCGGCGACCGCGGAGAGCATGCCGATGATCTCGTGACCGGCGGTGGACTCCTTCTTGCGCGCGGCCTCGACCATCGAGCGCTCGATGAGGCGCTTGAGGGCCTTGAGCTCCGAGGCCGGGATGGCCTTCTCCTTGGCCAGGACCGCGAGATAGGCTTCCTCGACGCCGAGCATGACGCGCATGCGGTTGTCGTCGGACCAGATGGCGGCCATCGCGGGCCGTGAATAGCGTTCGATCATGATGCGTTCTCCTTGTCGCGGCTCAAACCTTGTTCATCCGGGCCGAGGCCCTTTCCCAGCATGTGAAAACCGATTCCGCAGGCTCCCGCCATCGCCCCGGCGGCGACCCACGGAGCGGGCGTCCAGCGGCCGCTCAGGTGCTCGATGCCGAGGCCGCCGAGCAGCGGGCCCGCGGCGTGGCCGAGCTGGTAGGACAGGCCGTGGAAGCCCAGGTAGCGGCCGCGGTTGCGCTCCGGCGCGAGGTTCGCGGCGAGAGCGTTCATCGTCGGCGAGAGCGTGACCTCGCCCAAGGTCACCACGGCCATCCCCGCGGCCAGCGCCCACCAGCCCGAGGCGAAGCCGATGAAGGGCCAGCCCGCGGCGTAGAACGCGCAGCCCGCGACGGCGGCGGCGGTGAGACGGCGGCCGAGCACGGCGCTGGTTGCCGGGCGCTGGAGCAGCACGACCAGCCCGCCGTTGACCGCGAACAGGGCCCCGAGCTGGACCTCGGTGAGGCCGCCGTGCTCCGTCGCGTGGACCGAGAGCGGCGCCACGAGCTGGGCCATCATCAGGCCCAACGCGACGGTGAGCAGGCAGAAGCGCAGGTAGCGCGGGTCGCGGGCGACCGAGGCCAGCGCGACCAGGTCGAAGCCCCCCTCGCGCTCGCTCGCCGCCGGCGACGGCGGGACCGCCCACAGGAGCAGGGCCAGCGCGACGCCGCACACCGCGGCGGTCACGCCGAACATCATCGCGTAGGAGAAGCCGGCCATGAACCCGCCCAAGGCGGGTCCCACGGCCCACGCCGCGTTGGCCGCCATGCGCAGCAGTCCGTAGGCGCGCACGCGGTCCGACGCCGGATGCTCCTGCGCGACCCAGGACTTCACCGCCGGGTCGTAGAGGTTCCCCATGAAGGCCGCGCACAGGTGCGCCAGCGCCAGCGCGGGCAGGGGCCAGTCCGCCGCGATGGCCCACGCCATCAACGCGGTGAACACGCCCCGGCCCGCCACGCCCGCCGCCATCACCCGCTTGCAGCCCCACGAATCAGACAGCTCCCCGCCCACGCCCTGCCCCACGGCGGTCGCCAGCAAGGACGCGCTGATGACCAGGCCCACGAAGCCCATGGGAAGCCCTCTCTCCTGGTGGAGGTAGAGCGTCATGAACGGGAAGGACAAGGTGAGCCCGCCGACGAGCACGGCCTGGCAGAGCAGGAGCGCGCGCAGCGACGTGCGGGCTTTGGCGGTCACTCGGCCTCGGGACGGGCGGCGCCGGTCAGCGGCACGCCGGCCGCGCACTGCGGGCACGCCTCGGGCGGAGCGGCTTCGAGCGGATAGCCGATGAGGCTGCGCACGGGCACGCCCAGGCACAGCGCCTCCTGGGAGCGGTCCACCATGGCGGCCACGCCGATGACACGCGCGCCGTAGGCCTGCGCGAGCGCCACGACCTCGGCGTTGGAGCGGCCGGTGGTGAGCACGTCCACCACGACCAGCGCCCGCTCGCCGCGCGCGAGCGAGAAGTCGCGGCGGAACGCCATCGCGCCCTGCACGCGCTCGGTGAAGATGGCGCGGCACTTCTTGGCGCGGGCCAGCTCCTGGCCCAGCACGACCGAGCTCATCCCCGTGGAGATGACCACGTCGGCGGGAGCGGCGAACTTGCCGACCAGGGCCTTGGCGATCTTCTGCGCCACGTGCGGGTACTGCAGCACGAGGGCGGTCTGAAGGTACGTCGGCGTGTGCAGCCCCGAGGCCAGGCGGAAATGCCCGCTCACCACGGCCCCGTGTTCCTGCAGCAGTCCCAGCACGTCCATCTTACCCGGCGTCGTCATCGCGTCCTCCCCTTCACTTGAGCTTCTCCAGGGCCTCGAAGCGCTTCTTGGCCCGGGCCCGTCCGTCCGCCACCTTGTTCTCGATCTCGTCGGAGCCGATCTTGCTGAAGCGCGGCTCCAGCTCCGGCGACGCCATGGAGCCCTTCACGCGGAAGCCGATGGCCACCCGCCCCTGCTCGTCGGTCCACCATTCCGGCAGCCCGGCGCCGCGGTAGCCGGTGAGCCGGGTCAGGATGTTCATGTCCACCTTCTCGCGTCCGAAATCGGCGTCGCCTTCGGCGTAGGCGATGAGCTGTCCGCTGTCCACGTGGAAGTAGCGCGTGGCGGCCACGCCCTTGGAGACGGCGTACTCGCCCTCGATGCGGTTGAAGTCCAAAGTCTTCGGATAGGCGGTCGCGGCGCTCAAGACGGCCAGGTTGTTCATCTTGTGCATGAAGATGAACGGCAGGAAGATGATGCGCAGGGTCTTATGCGAGTCCTGCACCGCCGGGATATCGGCCACGCGGCCCGAGCCTAGGAGGAGGCGGGCCTCGCCGCTCACCGCGTCCAGCGCGGGCGTCACGCCGCGCAAGGTCCAGAGCAGGTCGACGTCCTTGCACCAGAAGTTCGCCTGCCGGACCTCCCCGATGCGCACGCGCCCGATGGTGTCGGGGAAGCGCCGCGGGATGGCGTACTTGAACACGCGCACCCAGGTGCGCTCCACGTTGCCGGGCACGGCGGTGCGCGTGGACACCGAGGCCGCGAAGGCGAGGACGAGGCGCTGCGCGTCCTCCCAGACCAGGCGGTCGAGGTTGCCCGACACCGCGACCTCCTTCGGGTCCGAGATGCGCTCGACGCGGACCCGGAGCTTGAGCGTGGACTCCCCCCACTTCAGGCTCAAGCGCTCGAGGTCGAGGTTCTGCTTGCGCAGGGACAACGAGCCCGACAAGGCGTCGAAGACGTTCTCGAAGGCGGCGACGCGCCCGGCGCTGACCGTGGCGCGGGCGACCGCGAACTCCTCGGCCGCCCAGCCGTAGCCGTCGAGGCCTTCCACCCGGTAGCGCGCGAACTTCCCGCCGAACCCCTTGAGGGCGAACTCCCCGCCCTCGGCCTGCAGCCGGCCGGGCCAGCCCGCGACCGACAGGCGCCCGGTGATCCGCCCCTTGAGCTCGTGACGCGCCCACGACGGCAGCCATGCTCCAGCCTGGGCGACGTCCGCGTCCTCCACGCGCACCGAGGCGCGCAGCGTGGGCGAGGAGACCGCCAGGAGCAGGGCGCCCTCGGCCACGACGCGCCCGCCCGCGGCGCGCGTCTCCAGGCGCTCCACCTCGACGCGGCCGGACTCGGGGACGGACACGACGCCGCTCACGCGCGCGGCGGGCAAGGACAGCGGCCACTCGCGTTCGAAATGCCGCTTCCACTCGGCGGGGCCCAGCGCCGGGACGTCGGCGCTGAAGGTGATGCGGGGCCGCAGGAAGCCCTCGACCTTGGCGTCCCCCGAGAGCTCGGTCCCCTGCACCGTCACCCGCAGGGAGTCGGCGCGGGCCGTCGCGCTCGACCAGTCCAGGCCCATCAGGTCCAGCGCGCCCTCCGCGGAGACCGTCGCGGTCACCGTGCGCGTGCCGAAGCTCACCGAGTTGGTGAAGGAGCCCGACACCGGGAAGGGCTTGGCCAGGGCGAAGTCGTCGACGCGCACGCCGAGCCCCTCGAATGCGATCTTGCGCTTGCGCAGGCGGTCGTCGATGCGGAGCACGCCGTTCTCCACGCGGGTCTCGGCCGCGGCCAGGTCGAACGGCAGGGCGCGGCGGCGCGCCGCCGCCGTCGAGGTGAAGAGGTCCGCTATCTCCCAGACGCCGTCCTCGCCGCGCGCCACCGAGATGCGCGGCGACTCCAGGCGCACCGCGTCGAGCTCCACGCGCCGCTCGAGCAGGGGCTTGAGCTTGATGGTGGCCAGCGCGGTGTCGCAGACCAGCAGGTCGTCGCCGCCCGGCGTGCGCCCGCGCACGCGCAGCCCGCGCAGCTTCACGCCGCGCGGAGTGAGCACCACGCGCTCGATGGACACCTCGCGGTTGAGCAGGGCCTGAAGCTGGGAGATGAGGATGAGGCGGGCCTTCTCGGGACGCAGGGCGCGCTGCGCATAGAAGGCGAGCCCGGCGGCGATGACGCACAGGACCACGAAGGTCCAGCCGAAGCCGCGCAGGAGGGTCTTCCCCGCCAGCGCCAGCAACCGGAGCGCGCGCCAAAGCGCCTCCCAGGCCGTTCGCTTATGCTCGGTCAAGCACGGCGATTTTACCTCTTTCAGGTCGACTTAGGGGACAGGCACCTAAGTTGAGACCGAAGCTTCCAGCGCGGATTTCAACTTAGGTGCCTGTCCCTCAAGTTGAAATCGGCGGGTTACCTGGCGCGGACGGAGCGGCGCAGGGACTTGAGCTGGGCGCCGGTCTTCTTGAGCCAGTCGCCCGCCTCCCCGCTCACGGACCAGGTGCAGCGCCCCCCCACGCAGAGGACCTTCGGCGCGGCGGCGACCGAGCTCTTGCGTCCGGCGGTCCAGGGCGACGTCGTCTTGGCGGTCATGTTTTTCTCCGGTCCGGATCAATATCTAATACTTTCTATCAGCTTATCTGACAAAAATCAATAGATATTTATCGCGAGAGGGGGGAGGGGAGTCCTCTCGTCGAGGATTACGGCTTCAGGAGGCGCTCGTAGAGCGCCAGGAGCGCGCGCGCGGAGACGTCCCACGCGCACGGAGCGGCCGCGGCGGGGCCGAGAGCGCCGAGCCAGCGGCGGCGCGGCTCGTCGTCGGCCAGCGCCCCCAGGACGGCGGCCAGCGGCTCGGGGGAGACGTCTGCCAGGACCGTCTCGCGCAGCGGCCCGGTCATGAGCTCGGCCGCCCCCACCTTCGCGCCGGAGACCACCGGCACGCCGCAGGCCAGCGCCTCGAGGACGCTCATGCCGAACTCCTCCCAGCGCGCGGGGTGGGCGTAGACGTCGAGCGCGTGGTAGAGACCCTCCACGTCGGGACGCGGCTCGGCCCAGACGACGCGGCCGGCGACCCCGAGCTCGGCGGCCAGCGCCTTGTAGGGCCCGGGCCGCGACTCCTTGCCGACGACGAGCGCGCGCAGACCCGGGCGCCCTTCGGCGGCGAGCGCGAAGGCGCGCAGGAAGGAGGGCAGGCCGCGCTTCTCGAAGTCTCCCGAGGTGACCAGGCCGACGAGGGTCTCCCCCTCCTTCACCCCCAGTCCCGCGCGGGACGCCGCGCGCAGGCGGGCGCGGTCCTCGGGCTTGAAGCGCGCCGGGTCGAAGCCCGGGTACACGACCTCGACGGACCCCGCCGGCACGCCGAAGCGGCGCACGACGTCCGCCTTCATCAGCTCGGAGTTGGCGACGAGGACGCGGAAGCGGCGCCCGCGCAGCTGGAGCGCATGCAGGCGTCCCGTCGCGTCGCTCTCCGGCAGCGGCGCGCCGTGGACCGCCTCGTGCGCCGCGTGGACGCAGTTATGGAGGCTGAGCACGTCCTGGGCGAGGAGGTCGCCGTGGCCGTGCACGAGGTCGAAGCCCCTCGTGCCGCGCGCGGCCATCGCCGCGAAGGAGCGCCGCTTGAGCCAGGAGCCCCACGGCCAGGAGAGGACCAGGTTCGGCGTCGCGCCGGCGGCCGTCAGCGCGGGCGCGTCGAGACGGCTGGCGAAGACGTGGACCTCCCAGCCCGCGGCCGCGAAACGACGGGCGTGCTCGACGATCAGGCGCGCGGCGCCGGAAAGCCCCTCGACCCGTCGCGCCGCGACGGCCAGCCGCCTCATCGGACGAGGAGCGCGCGCAGGACGGCGGCGCTCGCGGCGGGGATGGTCAGGTTGTCGTTGAACCAGCCCGTGGTGGGCAGCAGTTCGACGAGGGAGACGGCGAGAGCGGAGGCCGCTGCGGGCCCCGGCGGCACCCCGGCGGCCAGCGCGCAGGCCAGGCCCGCGGCGAAGCCGGCGAGGGAGCCCTCCAGCGTCTTCTTCCCGCCCAGGATATGAGTGCGGCCCCACGCCTTGCCGGCCAGAGCCGCCGCCGCATCCGAGAAGGCGAGTTGGAGGATGGCGGCGGTCACGATGACGGAGTCGCCGCCGGCGACGAACATGGCGAGCAGGCAGCCCGCGGTGGTGTGCACGATGCCCGAGAAGTGCCGGCGCTCGGTCTCGCGGATCATGCCTTCGAAAAAGCCGACGAGGGCGCGCTCGACGGCAGGAACCTTCAGGCGCGCGGTCTCGATGACGAGGCAGACGAGGAGCCAGGCCGCCAGGACGCGCCCCGCAAGCGGCCAGCCCGTGAGGCGGAAGCCCGCCAGGTAGACCAGACAGAGCATGTGGAAAGCCTTGCGTCCCAGCTCCCGGCGCAGGTCGACGTTCACGAGCCGAACCTCCGCCACGCCCCGGCCGCCGCCGGCTTGCTCACCGCCCAGGCGCCGGACCAGAACCACGCCGCGCCGCGCCCGGCCTCGCGCAGGCGCGCGAGCAGGCCCACCGATTCTGGGAACAGCGCCTTCAGGAGCAGGAGGACGACGAAGCCGTTGACGGCGGCGATGACCGCCCAGGAGAACAGCGCGCCCCCCGCGGCCTTGAGGTCGGGCTGGACCGTCTCGGTGAGCGCGTCCCAGGTCAGCAGGAGATGGAAGGCCAGGGCCGCGCCCATCAGACCGAGGAACAGCGCCTCGCCCCCGAAGCCCGGCCGCAGCCACAGGACGACGCGGTAGCCGAAGGCGACGGCGCACACGTACAGCGGGACGCAGTACGGCGCGAGCGCGATGAAGGCGTTGGAGTGCGAGAGGTCCACGTGGCCGCCGTCCTCGCCGACCTTGATGCCGTAGACGCTGCCGCCCAACGACCACGCGGCCAGCGCGTGCGTCAGCTCGTGCCCGAGGACGTAGGCCCAGCGCGCCAGGCGCACGCCCCAGCCCACGGGCCCCAGTGGGTCGACCACGGCGAAGCGCGCCACGAGCCAGCCGGCGAAGGACAGCCCCAGGCCGGCGGCGAAGGGCGCCGCACCGGCGGAGCCCACGGCCACTCCCGCCAAGGTCTTGGCGCCCACCCACGACAAGGACGCCGACAGCGGGAGCAGCGCGAAGCCGACGAGGAGCCGCAGCATCGCGCCGCTACTGGAGCATGTGGTCCGCGACCTTGATGCCGCGCGCGGCCAGCTCCTGGCGCCACAGCTCGCGGGTCTCGGTCATGCGCGCGCGCGCGGCGCGGGTCCACCGGGTCTCGGGCGGGGTGAACAGCTCGACGGCGGTGCGGAACCACACGTAGGCGTACTTGAGCGAGCTCTCGGCCAGGGCCTGGTCGCGCTCGAAGCGGGCCAAGGCGCGCTTCTTCTCGTAGGCCTCGGCGGAGAGGGCGCCCTTCTCCTTCTCCAGCTCCTTCTCACGCGCGGCGAGCGCCGCGTCGAAATGGGCCTTCTTGAGCTCGGGCTTGCGCGACCACTCGAGCCACTTCTCGCCCTCGAGATAGGCCGAGCGGCCGCGCAGGACGACGTCGCCCAGGGCCAGCGCGTAGACGGCGGCGACGAGCGCGACGGCGGTCAGGAGGGAGCGCTTCATCGGGCGGCCGGGGACGTGCGCAGGATGCGGTGCAGGGTCGCCGCCAGGACGGCGGGCCGCACGGGCTTCTCCAAGAAATCCTTCACGTTGACCTCCTGGCGCACCAAGTCCACGCTCTGGCGGTCCATCTGGCGCCCGGTGACGATGATGACGGGCGTCGAGGAGAAGCCCGCCGCCTGGAGCTGACGCACGACGTCGAAGCCGGCCATGCCCGGGAGCATGAAGTCGAGGACGACGAGGTCGGGATGGAGCGCCTCGACCTTGCGCAGGGCCTCGAGGCCGTCGACCGCGCGGTCGGTGCGGAAGCCCTCCTTCTTGATGACGTGCTCCATCAGGTCGAGGAGGCTCTCGTCGTCGTCGACCATGAGCACGAGCTTGTCGGCGGGCTTGCCGAAGGCGCCTTCCTCCATCACGCCCCCCGCTTGCCGATGATGCGCGAGATGGCCGCGCCGAGCACCGCGGGCTTCACGGGCTTCTCGAGGAACTCCGCCACGTTGGACTCCTGGCGGATGAGGTCGGCCGTGGAGCGGTCGGTGTAGCGGCCGGTCACCACCACGATGGGGATGCGGCTCTGCTCGCCGGACTGGAGGCGGCGCAGCAGCTCGAAGCCGCCGTAGCGCGGGAGCATGAGGTCGAGGATGATGAGGTCGGGAGAGAGCTTCTCGGCCTTGGCGATGCCGTCCTCGCCGTCCACCGCGGTCTCGGCGCGGTAGCCTTCCTTCTTGACGATGAACTCCAGCATCTCGCGCACGCTGTCGTCGTCGTCGACGACCAGGACGAGCTTCTCCGACGCCTGGGAGACCATGGCTCATTCTGCCATAACCACCCCGGAGGCGCAAGGGAAGCCCCCCGCCGGGGGGCCCGCGGTATTTACCGGTTTTTATCCCGTTCGTAATGGCGCCGACGCGGCTCCCGGGCCATACTATCGACGAGGACGCCATTTATGGAGCCGACCATGAACCGCTTCCGCCAGACGTGCGCCGTCATCTCGCTGCTGACGATGACCGCCCAATCCACCGGGGCCGCCGACCTCGTCCGACTCATGGCGCCGCCCCCCGGCGCGCACGTCGCGCTCCGCGCGCCGCCCCCGCAGCGCGCTCCCGGGAACGCCCCCGCGCCGCGCCCCGCGCCAGAAGCCGGCCCCGCGTGGAGCGAGAGCGCCGCCGTGGTCGGCGCCTACGTCGCGGACGGACTGCGCGCGCTCTGGGCGATGCACGCGAACCCCGTCCCCCTCCCCGGCGCCGGACCGCGCCCTGAAACGGCGGCCCTCGAAGCCGAGCCCGCGGCGCCGACGGTCGTCGAAGCCCCGGCCTCCGTCGACCGCATCATGATCGTGGGCGGCACCGGCGTCATCGGCGCCTACGGCGAACTGGACGTCGCCTCGCACGTCCACCACAAGCCCCAGGTCTATCAGGAGCGCTTCACCGGCTACTGGTCCGCGGGCGAGGGCGTGAGCGTGCGCGTGGACTACCTCGAGCCGTTGGGCATCAACAAGGGCGACGCGAGCGGCTTCACCTTGCTCTTCAAGGACCATCCGACGCGGCGCGTCGAGTCGCGCGGAGGCGTCCCCCCGCTGCTGCGCCGCGAGCACCCCATCTACTTCGCGGGCGACGAGGTCACGGTGGAGCTGACCTTGCGCAACGACACCGGCCGCTTCCTCAAGGACGTCATCGTCCAGACGGGCCAGGAAGGTCTGATGCTCGACGGCTCGGCGGGTCCCAAGCTCGACGCGGGCCGTTTCGAGGCGCCGCGCGACCTGGCCCCCGGCGAGTCGAAGACGCTGCGCTGGACCATCAAGATGGGCCGCGTCGGCGCCGCCTCCGGCGTCAATTTCGAGCAGACCGCCGTGCGCGTGATGGGCCCCGCCGACGACGGCAAGTACCGGGACCTGCTCAACGTGCATCAGGCCGGCATCGTGGACCCGCCGTCGTTGTGACTAGGGTATAATCCCGTGACATGGACCTCGAGACTCTGCGCGCGGCGACCGAGAAAGCCGAGAAGTGCGCCGCCCGCGGCGCGCACCGCGAGGGACTGGTCGTGCTGAACGAACTGGCGGCCTCGGACCTGCCCGCGCTCGACCGCGCCATGGTCTGGACGTACGCGGCCGAGGCCCACGACCGCTTGGGCGAGACGGAGGCCGCGCTGGGCGCCTACGACAAGGCCATCGCGCTCGAGGCCCCTTACCGCCGCTTCTCCGCGACCTTCAAGAAGGCCGACTACCTCCTGCGCCTCGGCCGCAAGGAGGAGAGCCGGGAGCTGTTCGCCTCCCTGCTCGCGCTCCCCGAGGCCACCCTCGCCGAGCGCCACTCCGTGGAGTCGCGCCTGAAGCTGCTGCGCCGCGTCCCCGGAAAAGCCTAGGACGATGTCCGTCCTGCGCGCCGCCTTCGCCGCCCTCCTCCTGTCCGTCGCCGCGGCCGCCGCCTGGACGCTGTGGCTGCCCGACCCGTCGCCGCTGAAAAAGGCGCCCCCGTCCACCACGGCCTACATCGAGCTGCGCAAGCGCCAAGCCAAGAAGGCCGGCAAGCCCTTCGCCTTGCGCTGGACCTACGTCCCGCTCTCCTCCATCTCCGAGCACCTCAAGAGCGCCGTGGTCACGGCGGAGGACGACGGCTTCTGGCGCCACACGGGCGTGGATTGGGACGCCCAACGCGTGGCGTGGGAGCGCAACATCAGCTCCCGCATTCTGGCGCACGGCGGCAGCACGATCACCCAGCAGCTCGCCCGCAACCTCTACCTCTCCCCCTCGCGCAACCCTCTGCGCAAGCTCAAGGAGGCGCTCATCGCCCTGCGCCTGGAGAAGGTCTTGGGCAAACGCCGCATCCTCGAACTCTACCTCAACGTCGCGGAGTGGGGCCCCGGCGTCTTCGGCTGCGAGGCCGCCGCCCAGGCGTACTTCGGCAAGAGCGCGGCGGAGCTGACGCCGGAGGAGGCCGTGGCGATGGCCGTCGTCCTGCCCAACCCGCGGCGCTGGAGCCCGGCCAAGCGCGGCCCTTACGTGGAGCGCAACTCGCGGCGCATCATCGGGCGCATGCAGAAGTCCGGGCTGTGGCCCGAGGGCCTGGACGGCGGGGACGCGGACGCGGCGTTCCAGGACGTCGCGCTCAGCACGCCCATGGCCGACCCCATCGAGGGAGCCGAAGAGGACGAGGACGCGTTCTCGGCGCCGCCGGACGCGGACGCGCGCTAGACGACGCTCCGCCGCTCTGTTACACTGTCGGCGTGAACGCGGCCCTCCTGCTCGTCTGGCTCGCTTTGCCCGCGCGCGCCGGCGTCGAGGCGGCGCTCGATCCCCGCGTCGAGCTGGCCGCCGCGCTCGAACTCCTCGGCTCCACCGCCGCGCCGCGCGCCTTCCTCGCC
>CAZTZW010000021.1:15151-17009 GCA_964618085.1 uncultured Elusimicrobia bacterium | reverse complement strand
CGACGAGCAGCTCGATACCGTGACGCGGGCGGTGCTCGCCAGCTCCATCGCCTGGGCGCCACGCTCGACTGGGAGCGCGAGGCCTTCACCATGGACGAGGCCCGCGGCAAGGCCGTCTATCACGCCTTCAAGACCCTTTGGGAGCGCGGCCTGGTCTACCGCGGCGAGCGCCTGGTCAACTGGTGCGTGCGCTGCGGGACCGCGCTCTCCGACATCGAGGTGGAGCGCGAGGAGCGCAAGGGCGGGCTCTACCACATCCACTACCGGCTCGAGGGCGGGGGGGAGGGCGCCGTCGTCGCCACGACGCGCCCCGCCACCATGTTCGGCGACACCGCCGTGGCGGTCAACCCCAAGGATTCGCGCTGGATCCATCTGGTCGGCAGGAAGGTCGTCATCCCCTTCATCGACCGCGCCATCCCCGTCATCGCCGACGCCTACGTCGACTTCGAGTTCGGCACGGGCTGCCTCAAGGTCACGCCCGCTCACGACCAGAACGACTGGGAGATCGGCGAGCGGCACAAGCTCCCCGCCATCAAGGCCATCGCGCCCGACGGCAAGCTCACCGAGGCGGCCGGGCCCTACGCCGGCCTCTCGCGCGAGAAGGGCCACGACCAGGTCGTCGCCGACCTCGAGGCCTCCGGCTTCCTCCGCAAGAAGGAGGACCACAAGAGCGCGGTCCAGACCTGCTATCGCTGCGGTTCCGTCATCGAACCGCTTCTTTCTCTCCAGTGGTTCGTCAAACAGACGGAATTGGCCAAGGAACCGCTGCGCTCTCTCGATGCCGGTGAGTTCAAGATACATCCGGCGAGTTGGGCGAAGCCGTACCGTGATTGGCTGGTCAATATCAAAGATTGGTGCGTCTCGCGCCAGATCTGGTGGGGCCACCGCATCCCGGTCTGGTACAAGGACGGCGAGCCGCCCAAGGTCTCCGACGTCTCGCCGGGCGCCGGCTGGACGCAGGACCCGGACGTCCTCGACACGTGGTTCTCCTCGGCCCTGTGGCCGCTGGCCGTGTTCGGCTGGCCGGAGAAGACCAAGGACCTCGGCTTCTACTACCCGACGTCGGTGCTGGTGACCGGCTACGAGATCCTCTACCTCTGGGTGGCGCGCATGCAGATGATGGGCCACGCCTTCGAGGGCAAGCCCGCGTTCGCCGACGCCGTCATCCACGGCATCGTGCGCGACAAGAGCGGCAAGAAGATGTCCAAGTCGCTCGGCAACGTCGTCGACCCCCTGGTCATGATGGACAAGTACGGGACCGACGCCCTGCGCATGGCGCTGATGGCGCAGGCCTTCCCCGGCAAGGACATCGCCTTCGACGAGCAGACCGTCGTCTCCATGCGCAACTTCGTCAACAAGGTCTGGAACTCGGCGCGCTTCGTGCTGATGAACCTGGCGCCCGGCAAGACCTACTCCCTGGACCAGCTGTCGCACTGCTGCCTGGAGCTCTCCGACAAGTGGATCTTGTCGCGCTATCAGGCGACGCTGAAGCTGTCCAAGGAGCGCCTCGACGCCTACGACCCCGCCGGCGCCGCCAACGCCTTGTACGTGTTCCTGTGGGACGAGTTCTGCGCCTGGTACATCGAGCTGGCCAAGGGCCGCCTCACCGGCATCGACGGCGAGGACAAGGAAGCCGCGCGCGCCATCCTGGTCTCCGTGCTGGCCGGGACGCTCAAGGCCATGCACCCCTTGATGCCCTTCGTCACCGAGGAGCTCTCCGACGCCTTGAAGCCGTGGAGCGGCGAGAAGGCCGACTTCCTCCTGCGCGCGGGCTACGCCGAGCCGTCCTACGACTGGAGCAACCCGGGCGCCGAGGCCGAGATGGGCCGCGTCATGGGGGCCGTCACCGCCATCCGCT
>CAZTZW010000021.1:0-15134 GCA_964618085.1 uncultured Elusimicrobia bacterium | reverse complement strand
GCGCCCAGCTCAACGTGCCCGTGGACATGTCCATCAAGGCCGTGGCCCAAGGCGAGTTCGCGGCGGAGCACCACGTCTACGTCTCACGGCTGGCCAAGCTCGAGAGCATCTCCCCGTACACGTCCAGACCTCCGCAGAGCGCCACCGCGGTGGCCGACGGCGTCACCTTCTTCATCCCGCTGGCCGGGGTCGTGGACTTCGCCAAGGAGAAGGAGCGCCTGGCCAAGGACCTGGCCAAGGCCGAGTCCGACATCGCGAAGTGCGACGCGAAGCTGAAGAACCTGTCGGCGGCGCCCAACGTCCCGGCCGACAAGCTGGCCGAGGCGCGCGAGCAGCACGCGACGGCCGTCGCCCGCCGCGAGCGCCTGGCCGAGACGCTCGCCGTCCTCTCGTGAGAGCGCTGGCGTTCCTGCTGGCCGCGGCCGTGGCCGCCCAGGAGCCCGCTCCGGCCGCCGCTCCGGAGGCCTCGACCGCGGCCGCTGCCTCGACGCCGGCTCCCGGCGACGGCGTGCACGTCGCCGGCGAGGACGCCGCGTCCAAGCCGGCGCCGAAGCTCTCGCGCCCCATCAAGGCCTCCATCCCCAAGGACGCCACGGATTGGGAGCCCGTCGGCCTGAAGGAAGGCGGCGATCCCTACCAGCTCGCCACCGCGGTCCGCCTCAAGCAGTTCAAGACCGTGAAGGGCGCGGTGAAGGGCGAGCGCTCTCCGGCCAAGGCCTCGGTCCGCTCCTACGCCGTCAAGCCGGGCGAGGTCCTGCTCGTCGTCGCGGTCTTCCCCAAGGCCCTGGAGAAGGCCCGCAAGCACTTCGAGGTCCGCCTGCGAGTCGTCGAGGGGAACGTGGAGAAGGTCGAGGCGGCGCTCCTCACCGTCACCGACCGGCGCGCCTACAAGGAGCTGGACCGGGTGGGTCTGCGGCGCGCGGGCGCGGCGTTCGAGGAGGAGAACCCGGGCTCCGGGCTCGTCTCCATCGCCGCCTTGGACCTCAAGGCGGGCAAGGCGTCCTGGAACGCGGGGTCGCTCACGGGAGCCTCCTTCGCGGACCCCGCCGTCGGCTTCGCCGACGTCAGCTGGTCTTCGAAGACCGTCGAGAAGCCTTAGCGTACCCCTTCATGTCGGCCTCGACGGCCTCGAGGTGGGCGTCCGTGATGTCCCAGAGGTCGATGGGCGCTAGGCGCTTCGCGATCTTGCGGGACAGGGCGTCGTCGATGAAGGGGGTGACCTTGCCGCGGCGGTACTCGTTCTCCTTCTCGCCGTAGAGGCCGAGGAAGGTCTTGTCGCGGAACCAGGCCTCGCGGTTGGAGCCCGCCGCCAGCTCTTTGAGGAGCTTCTCGCTGGGGTCGCGCTGGACGAACTCGAAGAACGTGGCCGTGGGCTTGGCTCCCGGCAGCATCCACTCGCCGGAGAAGACCTGGATGAGGTCCTCCTCCGCGTCCTTGAGCACGGGCGTGATGAAGTTCACGCCGCGCTCGAGGCAGAACTCATGGAAGCCCAGCAGGTCGGGCGTGCGCAGGGCGATGTGCTGCCAGTGGCAGGAGCCGCCGCGGTTCTTGAGCATGGTGCGCACGTGCGAGGAGGCGGTCTTGGCCTCGGTGGGTTGGACGACGGCGATGATGGACTGCGCCTTGGAGGCGACGGTCTCCACGCCGAGGCGCGAGGCGAAGGTCATGGACGCCTGCTTGCCGCCGGGCAGGGGGCGGCGCTTCTCGTAGATGAGGTCGCTCTTCGACACGCCGAAGATGATGCGGAACAGGGCGTAGGTGGTCTTGTAGAGCTCCGGCTCCACCAGGAAGGTCATGTGGTCGACGACGAAGTTGTGGAAGGGCTGTTTCTTCATTTCAGAGCTCCGGGCGGGGCAGTTCGAAGGCGTCCGCGGTGCGGGAGTACCAGACGCCCTCCATGCGGCCGACGTTCTTCAGGTCTTGGTGGCGGATCTTCCCGCCGTTCCAGACCGCATCGTCGCAATGAAAGTGCACGACCTTGCCGATGACCAGGTTGCCGCCGAGCGGCCCCTCGGCGAGCGTCACGACCTGGATGAGCTCGCACTCCAGCGAGGCGAGGGTCTGCTTGACGCGCGGCGGCTTGACCTTGACCGAGGGCAGCGGCGTCACGCCGGCCTTCTCGAACTCCGACACGCCGTAAGGATAAGCGGCCGAGGTCTGGTTCATCAGGGCGACGTTGTCCTCGTTGGCGAGGTTGACCACGAACTGCTTGGTCTTCTCGACGTTGATCAAGGTGTCCTTCTTCTTGCCGTCCCGGTCGTTGACCGGGGCGAAGCACACGGACATCGGGTTGGCCGCGATGCCGGTGAAGAAGGAGAACGGAGCGAGATTGGGGATCCCGTCGGGGGTGATGGTCGACACCCACGCGATGGGTCTCGGCAGGATCGTTGATATCAGGAGAAGATATCGATCGCGCGCCGACAGGGTGGCAGGATCGAGGTTCACTGCGCTTCCTTGTTCCAGCTCTCCGGGTAGGCCTTCTCCGCGAAGGGCAGGGCCTGCTTGGCGACCTTGAGCGGCTCGAAGAAGGTGTCGAGCATGACGGCGAGGTAGTCGGAGAGCTTGCCGCGCTCGGCGAAGGAGCGCTTGGCCGCCTGGCCGTGGGGCGAATGCGGGAGCGAGCCCGGGTGGAAGATGAAGGAGCCGGGCTCCACGATGCCTTTGCGCGCGCTGTAGCCGGTGTTGGAGAAGAACATCACCTCGTCGGAGTCGACGTTGAAGTGGGCGTAGGGCGCGGGCGTGTCGCCGGGGTGCCAGCCCTCGATCTGGCCCTTGAAGGTGCACACGGCGAAGCCGTCGTGCGGCGCGGTCCCCGACTGGAAGGTCTGCCGGGTGGGCGGGGCGGTGTGGATCTGGCGGGCGAGGGGGTGCTGGTCGTCGGTGTGGAAGGTCCACGGGTACAGCGCGCCTTCCCAGCCGACGAGGTCGAAGGGATGATGCCCCATGTAGAGCTCGGTGACGAAGCCGCCGTCGTGCTTGGTCCAGACGCGGAACTGGCCGGCCTCGTCGCGGGCGGGGCGGAACTCGGGGACGCCGACCTCGGTCTCGACGACGGGCGCCATCAGGGTGGCCTGGCCCGTGGGGTTGAGGTAGTGGGGGGCGAAGTCGACGGGCTTGCGCGACTCGACGATCATGAACCAGGCGAACTCGGTCTCGAGCTCGACGCGCCACGTGGTGCCCTTGGGCACCAGGACATAGTGGCCGGGACGGAAGGGCAGCAGCCCGTACTCGGACGCCAGGAGGCCGCGGCCCGCCTGCACGAACCACAGCTCGTGGCCGTCGCCGTTGCGGAAGAAGCGGTCGGCGGGGCAGGAGCGCTCGAAGCGCGCGCAGTAGACGGAGGTGTTCGCCCCGTACACGAGCGGCGTGCGGCCGCTGACGGCGTCGCCGTGCGGCTTGATGCGGGCGGTGCGCAGGTGCCAGGGCTGGAGCGGCTGGGGCGGCAGGGGCAGGGGGCGCAGGTCGACGGGCAGGCGGTGCGCGGGCTTCACCTGCTGGGTCGGGTACTTGCGGTAGTGGTACTTGCGGCTGTAGGGGCCGGAGAAGCCGGAGACGCCGTGGATCTCCTCGAGCGCGAGCACGCCGGGCTCGGAGTAGAATTCGGCGTGCGGCACCTTGGGCACGCGGCCGCAGGTGAGTATCCGGCTCATGCGTAGCTCCCGTCGCGGTTGTATTTGAGGCGCATCGGCTGCCCCTTGGGCGCGCCCACGATGTTGCGCAGGACGCCCAGCGGTCCGGCGTCGAGCTCCAGCAGGTCCCCGGTCTTGATCCAGCGGTCCTGGTCCAGGCCGCAGCCCTTGAAATAGGTGCCCGAGCCGAGCAGGTCGCCGGGCAGGATGGTCTCGCCCTGCGAGACGTGGGAGAGCATGACGGGGAAGCCCCAGTAGGGCTGGAGGCCGTTGGACGCCGACCACTCCTCGCCGTTGACGAGGACGCGCAGCGGCGGGATGGTCCCGTCGCACTCGTCGGACGTCACGAGGTAGGGCCCGAGCACCGTGCCGAAGTCCTTGCCCTTGGCGGGCCCCATGCGGCAGACCATCTCGTTCTTCTGCACGTCGCGCGCCGAAAGGTCGTTCATGATGCAGTAGCCGAAGATGTGCTCCTTCGCCTTCGCGACGGGCACGTCGCGGCCCTTCTTGCCGACGACGGCGCACACCTCGAACTCGAAATCGAGCTTGCGCGTGTAAGACGGCCAGGGCAGCAGGTCGTTGGGGCCGTAGATCTCGCGATGATTGCCCTTGTAGTACACCGGCTGGTCGTACCACTCCTTCTGCATCGGCTCGTTGCGCCGCGCGGCGCCGGCCTTGGCGTGGTCCTCGAAGGCGAAGAAGTCGCGCAAAGCGCGCGGATTGGTGAGGGGGGCCTTGAGCTTGACCGCGCCCTCCTTGAGGCCGGAGCCGGCCGGAGCCTTGTCGAGCGCTTTTTTCGCGGCGGCGAGGCCTTCGGCGCCCGCGTCGAGCAGGGCGAGCATGTCGCCTGGGAGCCCGAGGTCGACGACGAGCCCGTCGCGCACCGCGCCCACGCGCTCCTTGCCGCCGGCTTCGTACGTGACGAGCTTCATATCCTCAATCTAGCAAATCGAGCACGACGCCCGGCTTGAGGCCGGCGAAGTCGCGGCGCCGCAGCTTCGCGTGTTTGAACTCTCCGGCGCGGTGGGAGGAGGTGATGCCCACGACCTGCATGCCCGCGCGGCGCGCGGCTTCCTCGCCGAGCAAGGAGTCCTCGAACACCACGCAGTCCTTCGGCCTCACCTTCAGCGCGTCGGCCAGGAGCAGGAAGGTCTCCGGGTGCGGCTTGCCCTTCTTGACCATGCTGCCGTCTATGACGGCGCCGAAGGCGCCGCGGAGCTTCAGGCCGTCGAGGATGAAGGAGACGTTGTCGCCCTTGGAGCCGGTGCCCAGGCCCAGCGCCTGCTCCTTGGCCGCCTTCAGGAAGGCGCGCAGGCCGGGCATGGCGCGCGGCTTGTAGAGGGAGCGGTACAGCTCCTCCTTCTTGTCGGCCGTGCCCTTCACGCCGTAGAAGCGCAGGACCTCGTGGGTGGGCATGCCCATGGTCTTCTCGCGGAACTCCTTGAGCTCCAGCTCGATGCCGTGGCCCTTCAGGAAGAGGCGCCAGGCCTCCTCGTGGGCGGGCATGTTGTGGCAGACCACGCCGTCCATGTCGAAGAGGAAGCCGCGCCGGGTCTTCATGGGCCTATTCTAGCGAATCCGCTATAATCCCGGCATGGGTCTGGCCGCCTACGACGTGTCCGAGTGGGGCTTCTTCCGCTTCATGGGAGAGGACGCCAAGGATTTCCTCCAGGGCTTGGTCACCGCCGACCTCAAGAAGCTCAAGCCCGGCCAGTGCCTGCCCGCCTGCGTGCTCGACCCCAAGGGCCTGCTCATGGCGGACTGCGAGCTGTACGAGGAGACGCCCGGCATCCTCCTCGCGGTGACGCGTCCGGCCGCGGCCATCAACTTCCTCAAGACGTTCGACAAGAAGATCATGCTGTCGAACTCGAAGCTCGTGCCGCTGCGGGCTCAGAGCGCGTGGCTCGTCGTCGGCCGCAGCTTCGCGGAGGGCCTGCCGTGGCCGCGCCTGCTGGAGCCGTCGCGCCTGCTCCTGGGCGCCGACCCGCCCGAGGGCGCGGAGCTCTTCGGCCTGCGCGAGTTCGAGACGGTGCGCGTCGCCTCCGGCTTCCCGTGGTACGGCGCGGACATGGACTCCGGCAGCCTGCCGCTGGAGGCGCGCCAGGAGGCGGCCATCTCGCTCGACAAGGGCTGCTACATGGGGCAGGAGACCGTGGCGCGCCTGGTCTACCGCGGCCACGTCAACAAGCGCCTCGCCGGCCTGAAGTTCTCCGGCGCCGCGCCGGCGCCGGGCACGGCGGTGGAGCGCGACGGCGAGAAAGTGGGGACCGTGACCAGCGCCGCGGGCAGCGTCGCCCTGGCGATGGTGAAGCTGGACGCCTCCGAGCTGGGCCAGGTGCTCTCGGCGGCGGGTCAGCCGGCCGTCACGATGGAGTTCCCGTCCTGGCCGCCCGCGCTCAAGCGCTGAGCGTTTTTACTAACGATAATCTTTGCTCTGGCGCAGGAGCTTCAGCCAGAGCGACGACACGAGGTGGTCCTTCAGCCGCGGCCGCGGCACCCACTTCGCGGCGTCGGGTAGGGCGGCGCCATCCTTCAAGGACGCGGTCCTCAATTCGACCGTCAACGCGTGATGGGTGATGGAATGCGACGTCGTCGCCAGGAGGCGTCCCGGCTCGGCGGCGACCCGGCCGCTCTCCGGCAGCCCCCAGAGGTTCTTCAGGAGGCGCTCCTTCTCGTCGCGCTTCCACAGGAGCACCTTGCCGCGGTCCTCGATCCATAGGCAGTCCCACTTCACGGGAACGGGCGCCTTCATCTTCTCGGAGAGCGGGAACCGGTCCTGGAGGCCTTTCGCGAACGCGACGCACTGCGAGGACAGCGGGCAGGCGCCGCAGGAGGGGGATTCGGGCGTGCACACGGTGGCGCCCAGATCCATCAGCGCCTGGTTCCAGTCGCCGGGCGACTTCACGTGGACGAGCTTCTCGGCCAGCGGCCACAGCGTCTTCAGGAACGCCGGGTCCTTGGCGCGGCCCTTCAGGCCGAACAGGCGCGAGAACACGCGGGCGACGTTGCCGTCGACCAAGGGCCACGGCTTCTGGAAGGCGATGGAGCCGATGGCGCCGGCGGTGTAGCGGCCGACGCCGGGGAGGTCGAGGATGGCCTCATAGTCCGAGGGGAAGCCGCTCGCCATGCTCTGCGCGGCCTTCCGCAGGTTGCGCGCGCGGGAGTAGTAGCCCAGGCCGGCCCAGTGCTTCAGCACGTCGTCCTCGGAGGCGGCGGCCAGCGCCGCGACGCTCGGGAAGCGCTTCAGGAAGCGCTCGTAATAGGGGATGACGGTCGCCACCGTCGTCTGCTGGAGCATGATCTCCGACACCCAGACGCGGTAGGGGGTCGGGTCCTTGCGCCAGGGCAGGTCGCGCCGGGCGCGGCGGTACCACCGGAGCAGCGGGGCGTGGAGACGGCTCACTCGTTGATGACGAGGTTGATGAGGGCGGCTTCGACGCCCTTGGTGCGCTTGACGATGCGGTCGATGGCGCGGATCTGGGTCATGTTGGGCACCATGCCCGAGACGGTCACCGCGCCGTCGACGACGTCGAGGGTGACGTAGCGCAGGTCCAGGTCCTTGCGGCCGCGCATCTCGGCCTCGATGCGGGCCTTGATGCCGGGGTCGGAGACGTCGATCTCCTGCGTGGTGCCGCGGCAACCGAGCGCGGCGAGCAGGAGGACGGCGGCGCAGAGGCGTCTCACGGGAAAATGATAACATTTCGCCCCGCGACGCATGAAACTCGTCCTCGCCACGCGCAACGCGCACAAAGTGTCGGAGATCGCCCGGCTCCTCCAGGGAACGGGCGTCGAGGCGGCGCCCGCCGACTCCATCCCCGGCGCGCCCGAGGTCGACGAGGACCAGCCCACCTTGGAGGGCAACGCCGCCAAGAAGGCGCGCGAGCTCGCGGCCTTCGCCAAGACCTGGGCGCTGGCCGACGACACCGGCCTCGAGGTCGAGGCCCTGGGCGGCGCGCCGGGCGTCATTTCCGCGCGCTGGGCGGGCCCCGGCTGCACCTACGAGGACAACTGCCGTAAGCTCCTGGCCGAGATGAAGGGTATACCGGAGGGGCGGCGCGGCGCGCGCTTCCGCACGGTGATGGCCTTGTGCTCTCCCGACGGCGACGTCCGGACCGTGGAGGGCCGCCTGGACGGGGCCGTCGCGGCGGCCCCGCGCGGGACGAACGGCTTCGGCTACGACCCGGTGTTCGCGCTGAAGGACGGCCGGACCTTGGCCGAGCTCGGCGCCGACGAGAAGAACGCGCTCTCGCACCGCGGGCACGCTTTGCGCGCCATGCTGCCGCTGCTGCGGGCCATCGGCCTGCTCCTGCTGATGGCGCTGCCCGCCGCGGCCGGCAAGACGGACCCCTCGACCGAGACCGTCTGGGACCAGATCATGAAGGCCCAGGCGCGCCGGGATCTCAGACAGGGCCATCAGCTGCTCGAGGAGAAGAAGTACGACCTCGCGCTGGCCGAGATGAGGCGCGCGGTCGCCGCCAGCCCCAAGGACCCGCTCGCGCACTCGCTGCTGGGCGTGGCGCAGTACTGGAACGGGATGGTGGACGAGTCCATCGCCTCCTACCGGACCAGCCTCGAGCTCGAGCCCGCCAACGCGCAGACCTATCTCCTGCTCGGCATCTCGCAGGCGTGGAAAGGGGAGGGGGAGCCCGCGATGGCGTCCTTCGCCAAGGCCGCCGAGCTCGACCCGACGCGCGCCGACGCGCAGATGAACCTCGGCTCCATCCGCGAGACGACGGGGGACTACCCGGGCGCCCTCGAGCTGTTCCGCAAGGCCGTGGAGCTGGAGAAGAAGAACCCGCTGTACCGCTTCCAGCTCGGCGCGCTGTACCGCAAGCTCGGGCGCGACGCCGAGGCCGTCGAGCAGTTCGCCGAGGCGGTGAAGCTCGAGCCGTCCTACGAGGACGCCTGGCTCGAGCTGGGCTGCGCGCACGAGCGCCTCAAGGACCGCAAGTCCGCGGCCGCCGCGCTGAAGAAGGCCGTCTCCTTGAAGCCGGGCGACTCGGTGGCGCGCATGCGCTGGGCGCGCCTGCTCATCGCCGGCGACGACCGCAAGCGCGCTCGCTCGGTCATGGCCGAGGCTTTCCACCTGACCCCCGAGGCCGGCGGGCCGGGCCTGCAGTTGTCGGTCGCCTACGCCGGCGGCAAGAAGGCCTCGCCCGGCGCGCCGCCGCCCGGCTCCCCGCCGCCCGCGGCGCCCGAGCCCGCGTCCGACGACCCGCTCGCCATGTTCGAGCGCAACCTGCGCCGCGTCCCGCTCGACCAGGGCGCCGTCCTCCATCTCGACGCGGTGTTCATCCCCAAGCCCAAGCTCGTGCAGACCGGGCCCGCCGAGGGCTCCAGCCTCAAGAAGGCGCTGGCGCGCGCCCAGGGCGGCCCCGACGCCGCCGCGCCCAAGGCCGTGCGGCGCGACTTCCCGCTCCAGCCGGGCGACGCCGCGGCGCGAGAGGCCCAGGTGCGCCGCATCATGGACGACCTGCGCGGGGTCATGGCCTCGGCGCCGCCCGGCGCCGACGCGCGCCTGGGCATGAACCTCACGCTCACGCGCCCCGTGGACGCGGGCCGCTCGCCCGACCAGGCCTCGCCCTCCAAGGTCAGCTTCCAGCCGCGCGACGTCGGCAACGACATGGGGCTGTGGGTGATGGGCACGGGCTGGATGGCGCTGGCCGCCGAGGTCCTGCCCGAGCCCGGCGAGCCGCCGGGGCACCCCGAGGACGCGGATTGGTGGGCGGCGACGGGGCTGGCCTACGCGGTCGTGGGCGAGGGCCAGCGCGCCATGGGCGCCTTCCTGCGGGCCACCGAGCTCGACGCCGCGAGCGTCCCGGGCTGGCTCGGACGCGGCGTGGCCGCGGTGATGTCGGGCGACGAGGCGACCGCCGTGGGCGCCCTGCGCAAGGTCCTGGTGCTGGACCCGAAGAACAAGGCCGCGACCGAGGGCCTGAAGTGGCTGCTGACGCCCGACGCGGGCGCGGCGAAGAAGTAAAGGAGCGATATGCGCAAAGACGACGGCCTCATGAAATCCTTCGTGCGACGCATCCATTTCGTCGGCATCGGCGGCGTGGGCATGAGCGGCATCGCCGAGGTGCTCAACAACCTGGGCTACAAGGTCAGCGGCTCCGACGCCAAGTCCAGCGAGACCACCCGCCGCCTCCAGGCCGCGGGCGTGAAGGTGTTCGAGGGCCACGCGTCCGCGCACGCCGAGGGCGCTCAGGTCGTCGTCGTCTCCTCCGCGGTCGCCGTCGACAACCCCGAGGTGGTCCACGCGCGCAAGCGGCACATCCCCGTGGTGCTGCGCGCGCAGATGCTGGCCGAGCTCGGCCGCATGAAGAAGACCGTCACGGTGGCCGGCTCGCACGGCAAGACCACGACCACGTCGCTCGTCTCGATGGCCCTGAAGGAGGCCGGCGCGGGCCCGACGATGATCATCGGCGGCCAGCTCAAGAACATCCACTCCAACGCGAAGCTCGGCATGGGCGAGTACCTCGTCGCCGAGGCCGACGAGAGCGACGGCTCCTTCCTGTACCTCACGCCGCTGGTCGCGGTGGTCACCAACGTCGACGACGACCACATGGACCACTACAAGACCATGGACGCGCTCAAGGACGCCTTCGTCGCGCACCTGCAGCGCCTGCCCTTCTACGGCGCGGCCGTGCTGTGCGCCGACGACGCCAACCTGATGTCCCTGCGCCACCGCGTGACGCGCCCGGTCGTCACCTTCGGCGTGGAGAAGGACGCCGACTGGCGCGCCAAGAACGTGCGCATGACGCGCGACGGCTCGGTGTGCGACGTGCTCTACAAGGGGAAGAAGGCGCTCACGCTGCGGCTGTCGGTGGCCGGCAAGCATAACGTCTCCAACGCCCTGGCCGCCTTGGCGGTGTCGCACTTCCTGGGCCTGGACCTGCGCCGCGCGGCGAAGGGGCTGGCCGAGTTCCGCGGCGTCGGCCGCCGCATGGACCGCCTGGGGACGGCGGCGGGCGTCGAGTTCGTCGACGACTACGGCCATCACCCCACCGAGGTGCGCACCACGCTGGCGGCGGTGAGCCTCTGGAAGGCCAAGCGCCTCGTCGTCATCTTCCAGCCGCACCGCTACTCCCGCACCAAGCTGCTCGCCAAGGACTTCGGCCCGGCCTTCAAGCAGGCCGACCTCGTCTACGTGCAGGACATCTACGCCGCCGGCGAGAAGCCGATGAAGGGCGTGACGTCCCAGCTCATCATCGACGGCATCAAGAAGCAGGGCGTCAAAGCCCTGCCCTTCGGCCGCGCCCAGGACGTGGCGCGCGACCTGCGCCCCGGCGACGTCGTCCTCACGCTCGGGGCCGGCGACGTCTGGAAGTCCGGCGAAGAGCTCCTGCGCCGCCTGCGCGCGGGACTGTAGTGGGCGCCAAGCTCGGCCAGCACTTCCTGCGCGACGGCGAGGCCATCGAGGCCATCGTCTCCGCCTGCGGGACGGGCAAGGTCCTGGAGATCGGACCCGGCAAGGGCGCGATCACGTTGCCTTTGCTCGCGGCCGGGGCGACCGTGACCGCCGTCGAGAAGGACGACGTCCTGGCCGAGCGCCTCTCTCCGAAGCTCACCGTCATCAACGAGGATTTCTTGAACGTCGACCTCTCCACTCTCGGGAAAGGGTGGAAGGTCGCGGGGAACCTTCCTTACGCGGTGGCCACGCCCATCCTCCAGAAGCTGCTGCTGTGGGACGGCTGGGACCAGGCGGTGCTGATGTTCCAGAAGGAGGTCGCGCTGCGGGTATGCGCGCCCGTGGGCGGCGCCGACTACGGCCTGCTGCGCCTGTCCGTGATGCTCCGCGCCGAGGCCATGCTCCTGCTCGAACTCCCGCCGGCCGCCTTCGTGCCGCCGCCCAAGGTCTGGTCGGCCGTCGTGCGCGTGCGGCGCCTGCCGGTGCCGCTCCTCAAGCCCGAGGAAGAGCGCGATTTCTGGCGCCCCGTGAAGGCCGCCTTCGCCCAGCGCCGCAAGACCGCGGCCAAGACCATCGCGGGCACGCTCGGCGTGACGAAGGAGTCCATCGAGGACCGCCTCGAGAAGCTCGGCCTGCGCCGCGACGCGCGGCCCGAGACCATCCCGTTCGAAGCGTGGCTGGCCCTGGGACGCGAGCTGGCGTGACCGGCCTCGCCGTCGCCGCGCTGACGTTCGCCGTCTTCAGCCTCGCGTCCTCGGGCGGCTTCCTCGGCTGGGACGACAAGGCCAATCTGCTCGCCCACGACGCCTGGCGCGGCTTCTCGCCCGCGCATCTGAAGTGGATGCTGACCACGCATCACTACGGCCCGTGGCAGCCGCTGTCGTGGTTCTCCTGGGCCGTCGACCACGCCCTCTGGGGTTTGGACCCGCAGGCGTTCCGCCGCACCAACATCCTGCTCCACGCCGTCGCGGCGGGCCTCTTCACCGAGTGCGCGCGCCTGCTGCTGCCGTCCAAGAAAGGCTTCGCCTGGGGCGCGGCCATGGCGGGCGTGTTCTTCGCGCTCCATCCGCTGCGCGTCGAGTCGGTGGTCTGGATCACCGAGCGCCGCGACGTGCTCTCCGGCGCGTTCTTCGCGGGAGCGCTGCTCGCTTTCTTGAAGGAGCGCCGGGCGTGGTCGCTGGCGCTGTTCGCGGGCGCCTTGCTGTCCAAGGGCACCGCCGTCGGGCTGGCCTGGATCGTGCTGGCGCTGGAGAAGGACAAGAAGAAGGCCTGGCCCTACTTCGTCATGGCGCTGGCCGCGGGGCTCATGAACCTCTCCGCCTTCGGCTCCGAGGTCCACGCCGTGACGCTCACGGCGGCGCAGAGGGCGGTGGTGGTGCTCAACAGTCTCTCGTTCTACGTCGTGAAGACCGCGCTGCCCTACGGCCTCTCGCCCTATTACCCGCTGTCGTATTCGTTATCGCCCTACGTCCTGGTCCTGCTCGCGGTCCCGCTGTTCTGGCGCCACGCCGCCGTCTACGCGCTCATCCTGCTGCCGGTCTCCGGTCTCTTCCAGAACGGCGCGCAGGCGTACGCCGACCGGTATTCCTATCTGGCGACCTTGCCCTTCGCGCTGCTCGCGGGGCGCTGCGCGACGCCGGCCCGCTGCGTCGTCCTGGCCGCCGTCCTGTCGGGGCTGTCCGTGTTCCAGGCGCGGTACTGGCGCGACGACGTCTGGCTGTGGTCGCGCGCCTTCTCGCTCGCGACCGACAGCTACCTGCCGACCTCGAACCTCGCGCTGGCGCTCGACGCCGCCGGCGACCACGCCGGAGCCGAGGCCATGTACCGCCACGCCATCGAGCTGGAGCCCCGCGACGTCGAGGCGCGGGTCAACCTCGGCGTCATCCTCGGGAAGAAGGGGGACGTGAAGGAGGCGGAGGCGCTCTACCGCGAGGCGCTGAAGCTGCGGCCCGAGCAGGCGTCGGCGCACTTCAACCTGGCGTTCCTGCTGCGGTCGACGAAGCGCAAAGACGAAGGGCTGAAGCACCTGAAGGAGGCCCTCCGGCTGGATCCCGGCCTCCAGCGGCTGCTGCCGTCCCGCTAGCGCAGCTTCGCGAGGATGGCGCGCGTCTCGCCGTCGGTGCCGCGGACGCGGTCCTCGATGTCGCGCAGGGCGCGCTCGTAGTCCATGGCCTCGAAGGAGTAGCCCGCGCGGCGCAGGTCGGAGCCGATCCAGCGCGCCTCGTTCTCCAGCCAGCGCGAGGTGTCCGTCAGGCGCCGCACCTGCGATTCGAGGCGCTGGGCGGAGGGGAGGAGGGCGGGGTCCTTCGTGGCGACGGCCTGGCGGACGGCGCGCAGGCGCGAGAGGTCCCAGTCGAGCTGGCGCGCGTGGTCGTCGAGCCGGCGGCCGAGGCGCTGGACGGCCTCGCGCAGGCCGGGGTCGGTGCCGCGCTGCAGGTCCCATTTGAGACGGTCCAGCTCCTGGCGCAAAGCGGCGGCCTCGCGCTCTCGGTCGGCCGCGTCCCAGGACGCGCGGTCGATGCGCTGGGCCAGGGCGGCGTTCTTGACCTCGAGCTGCGCGGCGCGGGCGGCGCCTACGGACGAGCGCAGGCTCTGAAGGGCCGATTCGAAGGAAGGGAGGACGGGCGCGGCGGACGCGGCGGCGGCGAGGACGAGGGCTAGGACCATGGACCTACCTCCGTGCGGGCCTTCTGGCCCGGCGGGGCGATTCTAGCGCTCGGTGGGGACTTGCGTCAAGGCCGACGGCACGGTGAAGTTGAAGGTCGCGCCCACGCCGGGGAGGCTCTCCACCCAGATGCTGCCGCCGTGCGCCTCGACGAGGCCTTTGCAGATGGCCAAACCCAGGCCCAGGCCCGCGGCCTTGTGCGGGTTCTCGCGGGTCTGGAAGAAGCGGTCGAAGATCTGGGGCAGCTCCTCGGCGGGGATGCCGGGACCGGTGTCGAGGACGGAGAAGCGGACGAAGTGGCCGTCGCGGTGGCCCTCGACGGTGACCGAGCCGCCCTCGGGGGTGAACTTCAGCGCGTTGCCGATGAGGTTGCTGAACACCTGGAGGAGGCGTTTGGGGTCGGCCACGATGTGGAGGGAGTCGCCCACCGGGCTGGTCCAGCGCAGGCGCACGCCGCGGCGGACGGCCTCGAGCTCGGCCGACTCGACGGCGGTCTGGAGGACGGCCGTGCCCTCGACGACGTGGTTGTCCAAGGTGGCGCAGCCGCCCTCGATGCGCACGGCGTCCTGGAGCTGGTCGACCATGCCGATGACGCGCTCGGAGTTGCTCAGCACGGCGCGCAGGGCCTTGGTCATCTCCTCGGGGGACACCTGCTCCTTGAGGAGGAAGGAGGCGTAGCCGTGGATGACGGAGAGGGGGTTCTTCAGCTCGTGGGCGACGTCCTGGAGGAGGCGCGTCTTGGCGTCCAGGCGATCGCGCAGTTCGGCGAGGCGCTCGTGGGAGCTCATAAGAAGTGTCACTAGATTGTAGCACGTAAACTCCGGTTTTTGATAGGATGGCCCCAGATTCCGCCGCATTACTTAAGGAAGGAGCTCGCCCATGATCAGCACCGCGGACGTCAAGAACAACACCGTCTTCGAGGACGAGGACGGCATCATCTACCAGGTCATCAGCTACCAGCACCACCGCAAGTCGCAGTCGGCGGCCGTCTACCGCATGACTTTGCGCAACCTCGCCACCGGCAACGTGGTCGAGAAGTCCTACGCCTCCGGCACCAAGTTCCGCGACGTGCCGGTCACCAAGCGCGAGCTGATGTACTCCTACGACGACGGCTCCATGGGCGTGTTCATGGACCGCGAGACGTACGAGGAGATCCGCTTCCCCAAGGACAAGCTCGGCGACGGCGCGAAGTTCCTCCATGAGAACATGGAGGTCCTCGGCGCCTACATCGACGAGAAGCTCACCTCCATCGACCTGCCCGCGAACGTGGTCCTGACCGTGACGTTCTCCGAGCCCGGCGTGAAGGGCGACTCCGTCTCCAACATGAACAAGCGCGCCACGCTCAACACCGGCCTGGAGCTCTCCGTGCCCCTGTTCGTCAAGGAAGGCGACCGCATCCGCGTCGACACCCGCACCGGCCAGTACGTCG